>NZ_SZWV01000020.1:0-30041 GCF_005280945.1 Citrobacter sp. wls718 | reverse complement strand
GTTTATTCCGTGGTTTAGCTGGGCCAATCGTGGCGAAGGTGAAATGCGGATTTGGGTCGACGAGGCGTAACATAAAAATGCCGGATGGCGGCTACGCCTTATCCGGCCTACAACGATGGTGGACTGTAGGCCGGATAAGACGCAAAGCGTCGCCATCCGGCATGCCCTGACTTACCCTTCGTTGTGCATCTCGAGGTTTTCCGCTTCATTCTGACGCAATACCGCTTTAGCGTCATCATTGCGCAGGGAATCGAGGAAATCGAGGTACTGTTGGTCAACGTCTTTGGTGACGTACACGCCGTTGAACACGGAACATTCAAACTGCTGAATATCCGGATTCTCTGCGCGGACGGCTTCGATCAGATCGTTCAGATCCTGGAAGATAAGACCGTCAGCGCCGATGATTTGGCGGATCTCGTCAACTTCGCGGCCATGAGCGATCAGCTCCGTCGCCGTGGGCATATCAATACCATAGACGTTCGGGAAGCGTATTTCCGGTGCCGCAGAGGCCAGGTACACTTTCTTCGCCCCGGCTTCACGCGCCATCTCAATAATTTGTTCAGAGGTGGTCCCGCGCACGATGGAATCGTCTACCAACAGCACGTTCTTATCGCGGAATTCAGCACGGTTGGCATTCAGCTTACGACGCACGGATTTACGACGCAGTTGCTGACCCGGCATGATAAAGGTACGGCCGACGTAACGGTTTTTCACAAAGCCCTGACGGTACGGTTTACCGAGAATCCGGGCAATTTCCAGCGCGATATCGCACGAGGTTTCCGGAATAGGGATCACCACATCGATGTCCAGATCTTCCCACTCACGAGCAATTTTTTCGCCAAGCTTGGTGCCCATATTCACGCGGGCGCTGTAGACGGAAATCTTGTCGATGAACGAATCAGGACGCGCAAAGTAAACGTACTCAAACAGGCACGGGTTGCTGACCGGATTATCCGCACACTGACGGGTAAACAAATTGCCTTTTTCAGTGATATAGACCGCTTCACCGGGCGCAACGTCGCGCAGGAATTCAAAGCCAAGGGTATCCAGCGCCACGCTTTCAGAAGCCACCATATACTCGGTGCGGCCATCACCAATATCGCGTTTACCCAGCACCAACGGACGGATACCGTTAGGGTCGCGGAAGGCAACCATACCGTGGCCGATAATCATTGCTACACAGGCATAGGCACCACGGATCTGGCGGTTCGTCGCGGCGATCGCGGCAAAAATATTGTCCGCTTCCAGCGGGTAGTGGCGGAAGTTATCCAGCTCACTGGCGAAAATATTCAGCAGGATTTCTGAATCGGAAGTGGTGTTGATGTGGCGGCGCTTTTCTTCAAACAGCTTTTTACGCAGCTCATGGGCGTTGGTCAAGTTGCCGTTGTGGGCAAGCGTGATACCGTACGGTGAGTTGACATAAAAAGGTTGAGCTTCGGAGGCGCTGGAGCTGCCAGCTGTTGGATAACGCACATGACCGATGCCCATATTGCCCTGCAAACGCTGCATATGGCGAGCTTCAAAAATGTCGCTCACCATGCCGTTCGCTTTTCGCAAGCGGAAGCAGTTGTTGGCATCAATGGTGATGATGCCAGCGGCATCCTGGCCACGATGCTGGAGCACCGTTAACGCGTCATAAATCGACTGGTTTACCGGCATAACACCGGCGATACCGACAATACCGCACATACGTCTTTTCCTCGTTCAGCAACGACCCAAAATTTATACTTTGGGCAAGAAACTTGACGAGCTTTGCAGATAGTCAAAGAACCATCTGATGATGAAACTGAACTGCGGGATCAGCTGCGACTTACTCCAGTCTTCACTTTTCGACACACCGGTAAACGTATCGAGAAAGAACAGTATGGCGGCGACGATCAACGCTCCGCGCAAAGCACCGAAGCAGATCCCCAACACCCTGTCGGTACCCGACAGACCTGTTTTCTCCACCAGTTGGCCTATCACAAAGTTAACGATAGCGCCGACGATAAGTGTCGCGATAAACAGTATCGCGATAGCAATCCCATTTCGAACCAGTTCGTCTTCAAAGCCCGTAAACCAGACAGACAGGTAAGTGTAGTAATGGCTGGCGACAAAGAAAGCACAACCCCAAGTCACCAACGATAATGCTTCACGAACAAAGCCACGGATCAGGCTAACCAGACAGGAAAAACCAATCACCGCGATAATGGCGTAATCAATCCAGACCATATATGTCCCACGATTTTACGCCCTGTCGTCCTGTTCGGGGCGCATTCTAACAGAAAAAGAAAACGTTTGCGTAGGGATTTCCTTTCCACGCGTAAATAAAAATGGCGCTGAAAAAATCTTCAACGCCATCTAACTTTTTGCCTCTTTGGGCACTGCCGGATGGCGGTGTAAACACCTTATCCGGCCTACCTAAGCGTAGCGCCGTAGAGCGCAGCGCCATCAGGCAACGTCCCCTTAATTAGGGGTATACCCCATCACGACCCCACTCAAGCCGGAGATCTTCTGCAGTTCGCCAAGCGAATTTTTCAGCTTATCTCTGGAGGCGTCAGGCCCAACGAGAATACGGGTTATTTTACCCTGTACCGGCGTGGACGGGGAAGTAAATACCCGGAAACCCGCACCGCGAAGTTTACCCACGATCTCATTGACCTTGTCCGCATTTTTCAGCGCACCCAGTTGCACAACATACGCTTTGCCGGTCGGTGCCGGCGCTTCTGCGACAACCGGTTTCGGTGCAGGTGCAGGGGCGGCCGGTGTTGGCACTGGCGTCGCAACAACAGGTTGTGGCTTCGGTTTAGGTTTAGGTTGCTCGACCGGAGCAGGAATAGGATCAAACTCCGCGCCGTTAGCCACCGGCAGGCGCGACGGATCCAACGACGGCGCGGCAGCATCGCCCGCACGCACCTCTTCTGCTGCACCTTCCGGCGGCTGCGTCGGCAGCGCCTGCGTGGCAGCAGGCATCATATCCGGTTCATCGCGGTCACCAGGTTTTGGCACCAACGGAATGGCCGCGAACTCATCCTGATAATGTTTTTTCTGCCCGTCAAGCAGCCCAGGAAGCACAATCACCCCAAGCGCAACCAGCACAATTGTGCCGACTAATCGATTCTGAAACTTACTCGCCACCGCTTCTCCCCACGTCTATCACTTCCATGACATGTGCGACAGTGTGAAACGATCCACACACCAACACGGTATCTTCTGGTTTTGCATCTGCCAACGCCGCACGCCATGCCTGCGCCACGCTATCATAGGCTTCACCTGTTCCCAGATGTTCCAGCAGTTGTTCTGCCGTCGCGCCTCGCGGCCCTTCCAGGGGCGCACAATACCACGCGTTTACCACACTTTTCAGCCAGGCCAGCGTACCGGCAATGTCTTTATCATGTAGCATACCGATAACCGCAAGCACGCGCCCGTTTTTCACTAACTTTTTCAGACGCCCGGTCAGATATTCTGCTGCATGAGGGTTATGTGCGACATCAAAAATAACGCGCGGCGATTCGCTCACAATCTGGAAACGCCCCGGTAAAATGGCCTGCTCAATCCCCTCACGAATCGCTTGCTCGCTAACATCAAGTCCGCTTGCCCGTAGCGCAGCCAACGCCGTGGCGGCATTCGGTTGCGGCACCTGAGGTAACGGAAGATGCATCAGCGTACCGTGACTGTCGGTAAAGGACCAGTCGCTTTCCGTCACCGTATAGCGCCAGTCGACGCCACAGCGCTGCAAAATAGCCCCGGTCTCTTGTGCCACATCGGCAATGGTGTAAGGCATTTCCGGTTCACCGACAATGGCCGGTTTTTCAGCGCGGAAGATCCCGGCCTTCTCACGACCAATGCTTTCGCGATCCGGCCCCAGCCAGTCAGTATGGTCAAGTGCAATACTGGTGACTACGGCGACATCAGCATCAACGATATTGGTAGCATCAAGGCGCCCGCCCAGGCCGACTTCCAGAATCACCACATCAAGCTTAGCCTGCTTAAATAACCACAGCGCCGACAGCGTACCGTATTCAAAATAGCTCAGCGAAATATCACCGCGTGCGGCTTCAATCTCGGCAAACGAGGCAGTATGGGCAGATTCCGCGAGTTCACGCCCCTGCACGCGAACACGTTCCGTGTAGCGCACCAGATGAGGAGAACTGTATACCCCGACTTTATATCCCGCCGCGGTCAGTACGGATTCCAGCGTACGGCAGGTTGTACCCTTACCGTTGGTGCCTGCCACCGTGAAAACAAACGGCGCGGGTTTCAGCACACCCAGATTTCGTGCAACCTGGCTGACGCGCTCGAGGCCGAGATCGATGGTTTTACTGTGCAGGTTTTCCAGATAAGAAAGCCACGACGCCAGGGGCGACGCGGCTTGGGGAATACGTTTATTGTCCATGATGCCTGTCAATTCGTCACGTTAATAAAAGCAAAAGGGCAGCGCCAACCGGCCTGCCCTTTTCTACTCGTCGTCTTTCACGTTGCAGGCGCGTTGGCTGTGCTCGCTCCCCCGAATCACTTAGCGGTGTAAGCTCATCGGGAATCACTCACCGTCTTCCTGCGACGCGAAATCCATAGAGTCCGTTATCAGGCCTCTGATTCCTGATCGGGTACCGGAGGTACCACTACGCCTTCAGTCGGCTCATCCGGATTCGGCGCCGGAAGATTCATCAGCTTCGCCAGAACGCTCGCCAGTTTCAGGCGCATTTCCGGACGGCGGACGATCATATCGATAGCGCCTTTTTCAATCAGGAATTCACTGCGCTGGAATCCCGGCGGCAGTTTTTCACGTACGGTTTGCTCGATAACACGTGGACCGGCAAAGCCAATCAGTGCTTTCGGTTCAGCAATGTTGAGGTCGCCCAGCATCGCGAAACTTGCGGAAACACCGCCCATGGTTGGGTCAGTCAGTACAGAGATATATGGTAAACCGCGTTCCTGCATTTTTGCCAGCGCCGCAGAGGTTTTAGCCATCTGCATCAGCGACATCAGCGCTTCCTGCATGCGCGCCCCGCCGGAAGCGGAGAAGCAGATCAGCGGACAATTGTCTTCCAGCGCCTGCTCAACGGCACGAACAAAACGTGCGCCAACCACAGAGCCCATGGAGCCGCCCATAAACGCGAACTCGAATGCGGCTGCAACGACCGGCATACCGTGAAGCGTGCCTTTCATTACTACCAGCGCATCTTTTTCGCCGGTTTCTTTCTGCGCAGAAGCCAGTCTGTCTTTGTACTTCTTGGAGTCACGAAACTTCAGCAGGTCTTTCGGCTCAAGCTCGCTACCCAACTCCACAAGAGAACCTTCATCTAACAGGCTATGCAGGCGATTGCGCGCCGACATGCGCATATGATGGTCACACTTCGGACAGACCTCAAGATTACGTTCCAGCTCAGCACGGTATAATACCTGACCGCAGCTATCACACTTGGTCCACACCCCTTCAGGAATGCTTGCCTTGCGGGTGGGAGTAATATTGCTTTTAATTCGTTCAATCCAGCTCATTGGTGACCTTTCTGCCTGAACCTTAGTCAGCTTTGTTATAAGGGGCGCATAATGCCATTTTTGCCCCCAACAGACCATGAATGTTGCACATTAAAACATAACAGCCCGAAACTTTGGACAAAAAAGTGGTCGAACCGCTGAGTTACTTTCTATTTTTGCGCCCTTGATGCTGCGCGTTTGTGCCGAATCACTTCGATAACACCAGGCAATACGGAGAGGACGATAATCGCCACAATCAATAATTTCAGGTTTTCCTGCACCACCGGCAGATCGCCAAACAGATAGCCTGCATAGGTGAACAGTAATACCCACAGCAGCGCGCCCGCTACGTTAAACAGTGCAAAATGACGGTAGGACATGTGTCCCATACCGGCAACAAACGGTGCAAATGTGCGTACGATAGGGACAAAACGCGCCAGAATAATGGTTTTACCGCCATGACGCTCATAGAACGCGTGGGTTTTATCCAGATAGCTGCGACGGAAAATTTTCGAGTTCGGATTGCTGAACAGCCTTTCGCCGAACACCCGACCGATAGTGTAGTTCACCGCATCGCCCACGATTGCCGCCACGATCATTAACGCCACCATCAGATGGACATTTAAATCATTAGTGGGCAATGCAGAAAGCGCGCCTGCGACAAACAGCAGCGAATCTCCCGGCAGGAACGGCGTAACCACCAGTCCGGTTTCACAGAACAGGATCAGAAACAGAATGGCATATACCCAGACACCGTATTCCGCGACCAACTCCGCCAGGTGCACATCAATGTGCAGGATAAAATCAATAAGAAAGTAAATCAGTTCCATAGTATGCCTTTATACGACTCAAATTAGTCCGCCAGAAATAGCGGGCCCATCGGCGGTTTTGGCAGGTCAAACCGGTCGGGGTAATCTACCGCCACCAGATACAAACCTTCCGCTTTCGCCGTTGCCGCTGCCAGCGTTCTGTCCTTCGCCGCTAACAGTTCTGCTATCCAGCTCTCCGGCTGGTTGTGGGCACCTACTTCCATCAGGCTGCCAACAATATTCCTGACCATATGATGTACAAAGGCATTCGCTTTAATATCTACCACCACATAAGGACCATGACGCGTCACGTTAATGTGCATCACGTTACGCCACGGTGTGCGCGACTGGCACTGCACTGCCCGAAACGAGGTGAAATCATTCTCCCCAATCAGGCATTGGGCCGCGCGATGCATACGTTCAGCATCCAACGGCTCATAGTAATGCGTCACGCCTTTACCCAGAACTGCTGGGCGCAACCGATGATTGTAGATGATATAACGGTAGCGGCGCGCCGTGGCGCTAAACCGCGCATGAAAATCATCCGGTACAGCTTTCACCCAACGCACGGCAATGTCACCAGGTAAATTCGCATTTACCCCCAGCGTCCATGCCGCATCTTTACGTTGCGCGGTGGTCTCAAAGTGCACCACCTGGCCCGTACCATGAACGCCAGCATCGGTACGCCCGGCACAAAATACCGTGATGCGTTCATTGGCGACCTGCGAAAGTGCTTTTTCCAGCTTTTCCTGAACGCTGCGAACTTCGTTCTGGCGCTGCCAGCCATAATATTTGCTGCCATCATACTCAATACCCAGCGCAATTTTATGGACGGGCAGCTGTTGCAGGTCAGACATTAGTACATATACTCCTGCACCAGTTTTTCAGCGATTTTCACCGCCATCAACGCGCCGCCAAAGCGTACGTTGTCTGCTACAGACCAAAACTGTACCTGTTCTGGCATACCGTAATCATTGTGCACGCAGCCTACCGAAAGATGTGGGCTACCCGACGCATCGCTGACCTGGGTTGGGAAATCGGTCGCTTCCGACAGCACAATGTCCTCACCGCGCTCAAACGCATCGCGCGCTTCTTCTGCTGCCAGCGGACGTAATGCTTCAAAGCTCACCATTTGCGCATGACCGTAGAACACCGGCGACTGTACGATGCTGGCGGAGATCATCAGCCCCTCGTCCTGCATGATTTTACGCACTTCATCAACGATACGACGCTCTTCACGCACACTGCCTTCGCGGTCTGGCAGCAACGGCAGCATGTTGAACGCCAGTTGACGGCCAAAGAAATCGTCGTCATCAATCGGAATACCGTTGAGCAGTTTCGCACTTTGCCCGGCCAGCGCATCTACCGCTTTTTTGCCATGAGCGGAAGCTGAGATAATATTGGTCACCGTAATACGCGAAAGGCCACCGTCGTCAATCAACGGTTTCAATGCAGACAACAGTTGGCTGGTCAGGCTGCCAGGGACCGCAATCACGTTGCGGTTGCGGTAATCTGCCAGTACGAACGGGTTCACGTCCGGTACCACCAGCGGGACGTCCGGCTCAAGCGCAAACAAACCGCTGCTGTCAATCACCAGGCAACCCGCATTGGTGGCTTCTTCTACCCATGCTGCGGTGGCTTCCACGCCCGCAACAAAAAAGGCCAGTTGCGCTTGAGTCCAGTCAAAGTCAGCGACGTCCTGGACAATGATTGATTTACCGTTAAAACGCAGGTGCTCACCCGCGCTTTCATTACGAGCCAGCGCATAGATCTCACCGACCGGGAACTGGCGTTCCGCCAGCGTGTCGAGCAGGGCTTCGCCTACGGCGCCCGTTGCGCCCAGAATGGCAATATTCCAGCCTTCAGACATGGTGATTTACTCCAGAAATACGTAAGCGTCCCTGTCGTATTATTCGACAGGGAGCATTAAGAAGACATTAATGTGCCGGGTGATGAACGGCGTTAAAACCCAGCTTACACAACAAGGTAGCGGCAGCGGCGTCGTCACACATGACGTACAAAGACGACCATTCACGGCGCTCAAGGTAATTTTTACGCAGTTTATCAAACTCACCCGGAATTCCAGCGACTTTACGCAGGGGCGCATCGTCGCGGCGCACATCATACACTAAATGCACCAGCCTTTTCAGCGTTGGCTGATCCAACGGGCCATGCAACGTGATGCGTCCAAATTCCGGGGCAGGTAACAGGGTGCTCAGTGCAACGTGCTGTTCGCGGCCAATAAACTTGCTATAGGCCTCAAAGACCTGCGTGGTTCCCCGAGCCTTCCCTTCAAGGGTGTATCCTGCAATATGCGCCGTACCGATATCCGCTTTCTCGAGCAACGCGACATTCAGGTCCGGCTCGCCCTCCCAGACATCCAACACCACGCTCAGATGTTGCCCGGCATTAAGGCGGGACAGCAACGCGGTATTGTCGATGACCGGCCCACGGCAGGCGTTAATCAGGATGGTGCCCGGCTTCAGTCGGCCAATTAGTGCTTCATCAGCCAAATGCAGAGTCTTGTACGGACCGTCTTTAAACAGCGGCGTATGGAAAGTCAGTACATCGGCGTGCTCAACCAGTTCGTTCAGCGAGCGGAAATCGCCCTCGTCTCCCCGGTCAGCACGCGGCGGATCGCAAAGTAACGTGCGGATCCCTAATGCTTCCAGTCGCGCCTGCAAACGCGCGCCCACATTGCCGACACCAACAATACCCACGGTGCGATCGGCTAACGCAAAACCATCGCGCTCCGCCAGCATCAGCAGTGCTGAAAAGACATACTCGACAACCGCAATCGCATTGCAACCGGGCGCGGCGGAGAAGCCAATATCTGACTGTGCAAGCCAGGCTTCATCCACATGGTCAGTGCCCGCAGTTGCCGTCCCGACAAACTTAACCGGTTTTCCGCCAAGCAGTGCTTCATTGACCTTCGTCACCGAGCGCACCATTAAGGCGTCCGCATCATCCAGTTCTGCGACAGGAATCGGACGACCGGGAACCGCTTTTACCTCCCCCAAACGACTGAACAGTTCGCGGGCATAGGGCATATTTTCATCAACGAGGATTTTCACGTCTTTCGCACCTGTTTGAGAACGAGAGTTAACCGGGCAAGTGTGCCATAATCTCGCCGCCAGGCATACTGCGAGACCTGGCTAGCACAGTTTTAAGGAACAGAGATGATGCAGCCCATTTCAGGTACGCCCGCGCGCCCTCCCGGTGAAGGCCAAAACGCCCCTTCCGTTGCGGGCGAACAACCGTTATCCACGCAACAACGTACCGTGCTGGAACGACTGATTACCCGTCTGATTTCACTTACCCAACAGCAGAGCGCTGAGGTGTGGGCCGGAATGAAGCACGATCTGGGCGTCAAAAGTGATACGCCGTTACAGTCACGTCACTTTCCTGCTGCAGAACAAAACCTGACCCAACGACTTGGGGTTGCTCAACAAAAGCATGTCAATCGTCAGGTGCTGGCGCAGCTTACGGAACTGCTGAGTCAGGGGAATAATCGTCAGGCAGTGAGCGATTTTATCCGTCAACAGTACGGACAAACGGCACTCAGTCAACTCACGCCCGATCAGTTGAAAAATGTGCTGACGCTATTGCAGCAGGGGCAGCTTTCTATTCCGCAGCCGCAGCAACGCCCGGCAACCGCTCGCCCTCTGCTACCCGCCGAGCACAACACGCTGAATCAACTGGTTACAAAAGTAGCGGCCGCTACAGGAGAATCCGGCAAGCTAATCTGGCAGTCGATGCTGGAACTGTCTGGGGTAAAAAGCGGTGAGCTGATCCCGGCAAAACAGTTTACGCACCTGGTCACCTGGCTACAGGCGCGCCAGACGCTGAGCCTGCAAAATGCCCCGACGTTGCAAACGTTGCAGGCGGTGCTCAAGCAGCCGTTAGAGCCAAATGAACTTGTGGCCATCAAGGACTACGCGCAGCAAACATATCAGATCCAACCGCAAACGATTCTGACCACCGTGCAGATACAGGATTTGCTCAATCAAATCTTCCTGCGCCGCGTTGAGCGTGACCGGGAGCAGGAATTAAGCGATCCGCGCCACCTCCAGCCGATTTACAGCCCGTTCACGCCAGTGATTGAAACCGTTAAATCACTGTCGGCGCGACCGGGACTGCTATTTGCGGCGCTACTGGTTGTGTTAGCTATATTCTGGCTCGTCGTTTAGCTTTTGCGCAACGTCAGCAGCGTCACAACAATCCCCACCACCGCGGAAATCGCCCCGGCAAGGAATACCGAGGAATAGCCGTACGCGGTGGCCAGAACACCCGCGACAGGACCGCTTACGCCGTAGGAGATATCCTGAAATGCGGCGTAACCACCGAGTGCAGTACCGCGTACCTGTGCAGGAACGCGCTTCACCACCTCCACGCCCAGCGCCGGGAAGATCAGCGAGCATCCGGCCCCGGTTAATGCTGCACCCAGCAGCGCAATCCAGGCCGTTGGCGCCTGCCAGAGCAGCAGCAGCCCCACGGTTTCAACCAACAAAGAAACCACCGCCACCTTCACGCCGCCAAACCGATCCGGCATCCAGCCAAATAGAATGCGCATGAGCACAAACGCACCGCCGAACGCGGTCAGGGTAAAACCTGCCATCGTCCAGCCCTTGCTGACAAAATAGAGCGAAATAAACGTGCCGATCACCGCAAACCCCACGCCCTGCAGCGCTAACCCCAGCCCCGGTTTCCAGATAAGCCCAACCACGCTCCATAGCGAAGGACGTTCCCCCGCATGGGCGGGCACTTTACGCACGGTGCCGTTGAATGCCCATGCCAGCAGCGGCAATGCCATGGTGGTCGCCGCCAGCGCTGCAAAGCCAAAATGGCTGTGGATCAGCAGACCCAACGGCGCACCGGCCGCCAGGGCGCCGTAAATCGCCATTCCATTCCACGACATCACCTTGCCGGAACGCGTTGGCCCAACCAGCCCCAATCCCCAGGTCAAGGTGCCGGTCAACAACTGACTTTCGCCAAAGCCGAGGATCAGACGTCCGACAATCAACAACGCAAACTTTACTGGAACGGAAACGGGTAAAAGTGCCGCTAATAGCCACGCGACTCCCGCCAGTGCACAGGCCAACATCCCCTGCAGCGCCGAACGTTTGGCACCGTATTGATCGGCTAAGCGCCCGGCGTAGCCACGTGTTAAGACCGTTGCCAGAAACTGGATGCCCACGGCAATGCCGACCATGGTGTTGCCATAGCCTAGCTCCTGGTGCACAAACAGTGGGATGACGGGTAAAGGTAGCCCGACCGTCATATAGGTCAGGAAAACGGCAAAAGCGATACGAAACAGCGACACATTCGCCGACGGTGTTTTTTCTTGTTGGGTTACTGCTGTCATGCGTTACTCCAGAATGCAGAGTAAGGCGAGGAATGCCCACGCCCCCTCTACCTGACGATCAGGATTAAGGTGCGTTGGATAACGTTAAACGCTTACGCATTATCATGAGGATAATGTTGAACCTGGAGTCTGCCTGTAAACCAGATTAATTGTCAACGATATAAAAAAGGGGAGCCAGGCGGCTCCCCTTACTGTATAGCATGGACCGGATAACAAATCCGGCCTGTTCTGATCTCTTACGCTTTCAGCTTACGCATAACCAGCGTGGCATTCGTGCCGCCAAAGCCGAAGCTGTTGGACATGACGGTCGTCAGCGCTTTTTCAGTCGGTTCGGTCACGATGTTCAGACCCGCCGCCTGCTCGTCCATCTCTTCGATGTTGATGCTTGGTGCGATAAAGCCGTGTTCCAGCATCAGCAGGGAGTAGATAGCTTCCTGCACGCCAGCCGCGCCCAGAGAGTGACCAGTCATCGCTTTGGTTGCGGAGATCGCCGGGCTGTTGTCGCCGAAGACTTCACGGATAGCGCCCAGTTCTTTCACGTCGCCTACCGGAGTAGAGGTACCGTGGGAGTTCAGGTAGTCGATTGGCGTATCTACGCCGTTCATCGCCATCTGCATGCAACGCACTGCGCCTTCACCTGATGGAGCCACCATGTCTGCGCCATCGGACGTTGCGCCGTAGCCAACGATTTCAGCATAGATATGCGCGCCACGTGCCAGAGCGTGTTCCAGCTCTTCAACCACAACCATACCGCCGCCGCCTGCGATAACGAAACCGTCACGGTTCGCATCATAAGTACGGGATGCTTTTTCCGGGCAGTCGTTATATTTGGTAGACAGTGCGCCCATGGCGTCGAACTCACAGGCCATTTCCCAGCACAGCTCTTCGCCGCCGCCAGCAAAAACGATATCCTGTTTGCCCAACTGAATCTGCTCAACCGCATTACCGATACAGTGCGAAGATGTCGCACAGGCGGAGCTGATGGAGTAGTTCACACCGTGGATTTTAAACGGGGTTGCGAGGCAGGCAGACACACCTGAGCCCATCGCTTTTGTGACCACATACGGGCCAACCGCTTTCAGGCCACGCGGGCTACGCATTGCGTCAGCGCCGAACACCTGAAAACGTGGGGAGCCGCCGCCGGAACCTGCAATCAGGCCAACGCGCGGGTTATTCTGGTAAACTTCTGCAGAGAGGCCGGCGTCAGCCACTGCCTGCTCCATAGAAAGGAATGCATAGATGGATGCGTCGCTCATAAAGCGCACAACTTTACGGTCAATGAGTCCAGTGGTATCCAGTTTTACGTTGCCCCAAACGTGGCTACGCATGCCGGAGTCCTTCAGCTCCTGAGAGAAAGTGATCCCTGAACGTCCTTCACGCAGAGATGCCAGGACTTCCTGCTGGTTATTACCGATGCTGGAAACGATGCCCAAGCCAGTAATCACTGCACGTTTCATTCAATACCTCTGTAAGTCGCACTATTTTAAAGTTTCGAGTGGCACAATAGCGTACACTTGTACGCCGAACAAGTCCGATCAGCCATTTTATGTGGAAATTTGCGCACTCAGGCACTCATCGTTAAGATCGAGACACAGCAAGCCAGACGAGTAACTTACGTGAAACAATACGCGATACAACCTGCCAACCTCGAATTCAACGCTGAGGGTACACCTGTTTCCCGAGATTTTGACGATGTCTATTTTTCTAACGATAACGGGCTGGAAGAGACGCGTTATGTCTTTCTCGGCGGCAATCATCTCGCGGACCGATTCCCCACCCATTCACGCCAGTTATTCATAGTGGCGGAAAGTGGTTTTGGCACTGGGCTAAACTTCCTCACCCTCTGGCAGGCATTTACGACTTTTCGCACTGCGCACCCTGACGCTACCCTGGAAAGATTACATTTCATCAGTTTTGAAAAATATCCGCTGACGCGTGACGACCTGAAGTTGGCCCATCAGCATTGGCCGGAACTGGCTCCGTGGGCTGAGCCATTACAGGCTCAGTGGCCGCTGCCGTTAGCAGGTTGTCATCGACTGCTGTTGGATGAAGGTAGGGTTACGCTGGATTTGTGGTTCGGCGATATTAACGACCTCACCAGTAAGTTGGATGAATCCCTGAACCAGCAGGTCGACGCCTGGTTCCTCGACGGTTTCGCACCGGCAAAAAATCCCGATATGTGGACACCGACGCTGTTTAACGCCATGGCCCGGCTGGCCCGTCCGGGCGGCACGCTGGCAACCTTCACCTCCGCAGGTTTTGTGCGTCGGGGCTTGCAGGACGCCGGTTTTACAATGCAGAAATGCAAAGGCTTTGGGCGCAAGCGTGAAATGCTGTGCGGCGTGATGGAACAACACCTCACGTTCCCGTCACCCGCACCGTGGTTCTCACGCGCCAGCACGGAAAAACGGGAAGCGGCTATTATCGGGGGCGGTATTGCCAGCGCACTGCTGTCGCTGGCTCTCTTACGTCGTGGCTGGCAGGTAACGCTGTATTGCGCTGACGATAAGCCTGCGCAGGGCGCATCCGGTAATCGTCAGGGCGCACTTTACCCTTTACTCAGTAAACATGACGCCGCCATTAATCTCTTTTTCCCCACCGCATTTACCTTTGCCCGACGTCTGTATGACGCCCTGCCGGTGGATTTTGCCCACGACTGGTGCGGTGTAACGCAACTTGGTTGGGATGAAAAAAGCCAACAGAAAATCACCCAGATGCTGTCGCTTGCCTTACCCGACGACCTCGCGCTGGCCGTTGATGCTGAGCAGGTTCTGCAAACAACCGGCGTCGCAACCAACTGCGGCGGGATTCAGTATCCTGGCGGAGGATGGCTGTGTCCGGCGCAGCTCACCGCCGCCGTACTGGATTACGCCACGACGCTGGGATTACGCACCCATTACCAACATACACTGGCATCACTTGTACAGCAGGAAAACAGCTGGCAGCTTCAGTTTGCGACTGGCGAAACCGTCGAACACGAGGTAGTGGTGCTGGCGAATGGTCATCGCATAAATCGCTTTGATCAGACCCAACCGTTACCGGTTTATTCTGTCGGCGGTCAGGTGAGCCATATCCCCACCACGCCTGCACTATCGGCCCTACATCAGGTGTTGTGTTACGACGGCTACCTCACGCCGCAAAATCCGGCCAATCAGCATCATTGCATCGGTGCGAGCTATCGTCGTGGTGAGGAAGAGACAACGTATCGCGAGGAGGATCAGCAGCAAAACCGCCAGCGTTTACTCGACTGCTTCCCGCATGCCGCATGGGTAAAAGAGGTGGATGTCAGTGGGCAATCGGCACGCTGTGGCGTTCGCTGCGCCACCCGCGATCACTTACCGATGGTCGGCAATGTGCCGGACTATGAGGCAACGCTCAGCCAGTACGCCAATCTGTCAGAACACAAAGAGACCGCCGCGCGCGCACCGGTTTACCGTGACGTCTTTTTGCTGGGCGCGCTGGGCTCGCGCGGACTGTGTTCCGCCCCGCTGTGTGCAGAGATCCTGGCCGCGCAAATGAGTCATGAACCCATCCCAATGGATGCAGAAACCCTTGCCGCGTTAAATCCGAACCGTTTATGGGTGAGAAAATTAGTGAAGGGAAAAGCGGTAAAATCCTGAGGTCATCATTGCGGGCCGCATGAGTCGTTAACGGCATCCGGCCCGCAAGGCAATTATTGTTGTGTCGCCTTCTGGAACAACGTGTCCCACATCTCTTTTACTAACGACTGGTCACGCGGCGAAAGTTCGCCCGCGCTGATGGCTTTTTCCAGGCTGCTGGTAACATTGGCGTACAGTGCCTCAGCGGAATGGTCGTCGCCGCCGTCCAGTTCTGCCACAGCCAGCGTCAAGTGTCCACGCAAGTACCCACTGGCAAACAGCTCATCATCGCTGGCATGTTCTACCATATCGTCGATTAGTACCAGAATGCGTGATTCAAACTCCGCGATCATCTTATTTCCTCATTGTAAACGTGGCAGCCGCTTCAGTTGAGCGCTTCGGGCCACGGGAATTGTTCCGCCTTAAGTTCAGGCGTGTGATAATAATTCTGTAACGCACGAATAAAACGCGCCGGACGTTCAGGAATGCCGTTTTCCAGATACGCCATCACCTGAGCATGAACACGGCGCTGGAACACCACGCGATCCGGTTCAAAGTCCCCTTCCAGGTTGTCGCAGCTAACGTTAAACGGATAGCCCGCCGCCATGCAGAACAGCCAGTCAAATGCCTGGGGCTTCACTTCCACGTCTTCAAACTGACATTGTGTTTTAGCGTCACGCCCGTCCGGGCAGTACCAGTAACCAAAATCGACCAGTTCACGGCGCGCTTTACCGGCAATGCACCAGTGTGAAATTTCATGTAGTGCACTGGCGTAGTAGCCATGGGCAAAAACGATCCGGTGATACGGCAATTCTGTATCTGCAGGAAGGTAGATCGGTTCGTCATCGCCTTTAATCAGACGGGTATTAAATTCATCGGCAAAGCAGCCGTTAAAAATATCAATTAACTGTTCATAGTGATGGGTCGTATTCATTAGTTCATCCCCAGCCAGTGGAGAATCTCCTGTCCATGATTATCATAAAGTAGCTTGGCGCTCATCACTGCGGAGACAATGACGATCATTGGCCGAATCAGTTTTTGTCCTTTGCTGAGGACCAGTCGTGACCCCATTCGTGCGCCAATAAATTGGCCGATGAGCATCACAAAACCGGTGGCCCAAATCACTTTGCCCCCCAGCGCGAACAGCAGCAGCCCGCCGATATTCGAGGTGGCATTCAAGACTTTGGCGTGCGCCGTGGATTTCGCCAGGTTGTAACCGCACAGCATGACAAAGGCCAGCGCGTAAAACGATCCGGCTGCCGGGCCAAAAAAGCCATCGTAAAAACCGACGCAGCCCCCGGCGACCAGCGCAAAAGGCAGGCCGTACAGCCGACGCTGTCGGTCTTCTTCACCCAGCTTAGGCATTAACAGAAAGTAGAGACCGATACAGATAACCAGAATCGGCAGGATCTGGCGCAAAATGTCCGACTGCACATGCTGGACCAGCAGCGCGCCGCTCATTGAGCCGATGAAGGTCATGGCGATATTAAGCTTCTGGTCAGCCAGGTTCACCACGCCACGGCGGATAAAATAGAGCGAAGCGGAGATGGACCCTCCGCAGGCTTGCAGTTTATTCGTTGCCAGCGCCTGAGCTGGCGGCATGCCTGCGGCCATCAGCGCAGGAATGGTGAGTAAACCGCCGCCACCCGCCAGGGAATCAATAAATCCCGCCAGAATGGCCACAAAAAAAAGAACGCCCAACAGCAGCGGAGACACCATAAACAGATCGGCAAAATTATCCATTAAAGTACATGCTCATCCAGTAGCGCCTGGCAGGAAGGCGGCAACGGAGGCGGTGTCTTCTTCTCAGGCTTAGTGGTTCCCGGTTTAGGAGGTTCGAACCAGCTTTGCAGCTCCGCGCCACAGCCATCACCCGGTGGAGGTAACGGCTGATCTTCGCACTCAAGACTGTCGGCAGGACAACGTAACCGGACATGCATATGTGCACGGTGTTGGAACCATGGCCGCACTTTACGTAACCAGTCCCTGTCGCTCCCTGCATCCAGACAAAGTTGCTGTTTAATTGCCGGATTCACGAAAATACGCGTTACATCATTATCTTTTGCCGCCAGCCTGATCAGACTGAAAATCTCCGGCTTCCACAGTGACGGTACGACACGTTTGCCATCCTGAGCGACCAGATCCAGCGCCTGTGGTCGCAGCAGTTGCGACTGCGTCCAGCGCGTCTTTGGCAGTTGCAGGAAAATATCGACATCCAGCCCCGTCTGGTGGCTGGCGTGTCCGCCGTTGAAACGTCCACCGGCCGGCATACCCATATCGCCGATTAACACCGTCCCCAGTCCCAGATTATTGGCCTGGGTACTCAGACGCTGGATGAACGTCACCAAGTCAGGATGACCAAAATAGCGACGTTGATCGGTGCGCATCACCTGATAGTGTTCGGACTGTACGGGCAGCGTATCTGCCCCCACAATGCAGCCATTGGAAAACGCGCCGATAGACTGCGCGCTACCTGCCACCGGGTGGGTAATTTTCTGCCAGGGCGTCGCCGCCAGGCAGGCCGAACTGGCAAACAGTGCCAGCGCCGCAAGTGCCGTTTTTTTCATTTCTTACCAGCGTGGAATGTCAGTCTTTACATCCGCATTCTGCGCCCGCTGACGCAGCAGGTGATCCATCAGCACAATCGCCAGCATGGCTTCTGCGATCGGCACCGCGCGGATCCCAACGCACGGATCGTGACGTCCTTTGGTTATCATCTCGACTTCTTCGCCAAAGCGGTTAATAGTGCGCCCGGGAACGGTAATACTGGAAGTCGGTTTCAGCGCCATATGTGCAACAATTTGTTGCCCGCTGCTGATGCCCCCCAGAATGCCGCCAGCATGGTTACTCTGGAAACCCTCTTTGGTGATTTCATCACGGTTCTGACTACCGCGCAACGCAACAACGTCGAAGCCGTCGCCAATCTCCACGCCTTTCACCGCATTAATGCTCATCAACGCATGGGCGATGTCAGCATCCAGACGGTCAAAAACAGGTTCGCCGAGACCGGCCGGTACACCGCTTGCAACCACGGTCACTTTTGCACCGATGGAGTCACCCTCTTTCTTGAGTGCGCGCATCAGTTCATCCAGCGCGGTGATTTTGTCCGGATCCGGGCAAAAGAACGGGTTTTGTTCGACCTGAGACCAGTCTTTAATTTCCAGCGGAATATTGCCCATTTGGGTCAGGCATCCGCGGATTTCTACGCCGAATTTTTCCGCCAGGTATTTTTTGGCAATCGCCCCGGCCGCCACGCGCATTGCCGTTTCGCGCGCGGACGAACGCCCGCCGCCACGGTAGTCACGCACGCCGTATTTCTGCTCGTAGGTGTAGTCGGCATGGCCTGGACGAAAAACATCCTTAATGGCGCCGTAATCCTGCGAACGCTGATCGGTATTTTCAATCAACAGGCCAATACTGGTGCCGGTGGTGACGCCGTCAAACACGCCGGAAAGGATTTTCACCTGATCCGGCTCGCGACGCTGCGTGGTGTAACGCGAGGTTCCCGGACGACGTCTGTCGAGATCGTGCTGCAGATCAGCTTCTGTCAGCGGAATACCCGGCGGAACACCATCAACGATACAGCCGAGCGCCAGCCCGTGTGATTCACCGAAGGTCGTTACGCGAAAGAGTTGTCCAATTGTGTTTCCTGCCATCACCGCTCCGTTATCGTTGTTGTGTGTGCGCGTGTCGTTAATCTTTATAGATGCTGAAATGTTCGCGAGCGGCGATCAGCTGCGCTTTGGTCAGCATGAATACGCCATCACCGCCGTTGTCGAATTCCAGCCACGTAAACGGCACGTCCGGATATTGTTCCATCAGATGTACCATGCTGTTACCGACTTCACAAATCAGAATACCGTTGTCTGACAGGTAGTCCGGCGCATTGCCAAGAATGCGACGGGTCAGCTTCAGCCCATCACTTCCGGACGCCAGGCCCAGCTCAGGTTCGTGGCGATACTCATTCGGCAGATCGGACATATCTTCCGCATCCACATACGGCGGGTTGGTCACAATAAGGTCATACTGTACTTTCAGCAGGTCACGGAACAGATCGGAGCGGATCGGCGTCACGTGATTGATCAGACCATGCTCTTCAATATTGTGCTCGGTCACCGCCAGGGCGTCAGTGGAAATATCCACCGCGTCCACTTCGGCTTCCGGGAAGGCATACGCGCAGGCAATAGCAATACAGCCGCTGCCGGTACACATATCGAGAATGTGCTGCGGCTGCTCGCTGATAAGACCGGCAAAGCGATTATTGATCAGCTCGGCAATCGGTGAGCGCGGCACCAGCACGCGTTCATCAACATAGAATTCGTGACCGCAGAACCAGGCTTTGTTGGTCAGGTAGGCAACCGGGATACGCTCGTTAACGCGGCGAATTACGCGCTCAACAATACGGTGGCGTTCGCTGGAGGTCAGGCGCGCAGTGCGCATATCTTCAGGAATATCCAGCGGCAGGTAGAGTGACGGCAGCACCAGTTGTACCGCCTCATCCCATGGGTTATCCGTCCCGTGACCATACCAGATATTCGCCGCGCTAAAACGGCTGACCGCCCAACGCAACATGTCCTGAATGGTATGCAGTTCACTCACTGCTTCATCAACGAAAATTTTATCCACGTATTCCTCCAGGGCATGCTCGTATTAAATTCGGCGGCTAGTTTGCCACGAAGACGGCGATAAATCAGCATTCACGCCGAGCCTGAGCGCGAAAATTGCGTTTTAAGCGATCGGATGCCCATCGAGTCGGGTTAAACTAACGGAAAATAAAAGATGAGACGCTCAAATGAAAAAGAAAACATCGCTCAGCGAGGAGGATCAGACGCTGTTTCGCCAGTTGATGACCGGCACTCGTCAAATTAAGCAGGACACGATTGTCCATCGACCGCCGCGTAAAAAAATCACCGAGGTGCCGGTTAAAAGGCTGTTGCAGGAACAGGCTGATGCCAGCCACTATTTCTCTGATGAGTTTCAGCCGCTGTTGAATACAGAGGGTCCGGTCAGATATCTGCGGGCCGACGTCAGCCACTTTGAACTGAAGAAAATGCGCCGTGGTGACTACTCCCCGGAACTGTTTCTTGATTTACACGGGCTGACGCAACAGCAGGCTAAACAGGAACTCGGGGCGCTGATTGCCGCCTGTCGTCGTGAACACGTCTTCTGCGCCTGCGTCATGCACGGCCACGGAAAGCACGTTCTGAAACAGCAAACGCCGCTTTGGCTGGCGCAACATCCGCACGTGATGGCTTTTCATCAGGCGCCTAAAGAGTACGGCGGCGACGCCGCGCTGCTGGTACTGATTGAAGTGGAAGAGTGGTTACCGCCCGAACTTCCCTGAGAACGGAAAACAGAAAGAGCCGCAGTTGCGGCTCTTTTTATTGCAGGCTCATGTCAAAGACGTTTTACCGGATGGCTGCGCTCGCGCTTGATCCGGCCAACGAAACGACTATATCGCTTTCGCCATCTTCAGATTACACGGGCTCATCTGCCAGTTGAAAACGCCCTTTCCGCTCTCATCAAGCGTGACGCTGGCAATCGCAGATGTGGTAAACATCGGCGGCGTTTCACCCGGACACAGCTCGGACACCAGATATCCCACCAAAGGCAGGTGAGAAATGACCAGCGCCGTAGCGACACCTTCATTGGCCAGTGCCTGTAAATAGGCGCTGACCAGACCGACATCGCCGCAGGGAGTCAGCTCCGGCAAAACATCCACACCGGTTGGCAGGTTCATACATTCCCCGACCACATCCAGCGTTTGTTCGGCTCGCAGGAACGGGCTCACCAGAACACGTTCGATATCCACTTTTTGACCTTTCAGCCAGTTCGCCATCAGGCGAGATTCGTCACAACCGCAGGAGGTTAAGGGACGAACCGAATCACTGGCGGCATCGAGGGCCGCGTCGCCGTGACGCATGATAAAAACTTGCATATTGCACCGCTTTTGTTAACCAGAAACACCAACACCTTTAGCCAACGCCCCTATTGGCGAGGGTAAATGTGTGGTGGCCGGCATTGTGCCTTATCCATTCACCGAATGAAACGCTGTTTTTTACCTTAATGGCGTAAGTATAGTCAATCTCTGTTTACATTTTGAGCTTAACTCGTACATTCGGTGCGGATTCATCTTACCTTTGACCCCATGAATTCAGGTCAGTTTCCCCGTGCTTCCAGAAACTCTCTCCGCGTTCCGCCATCTGCAGTAACGGTTCACACGGCGTAAACCGGGAACCATACTGTGTAGTCAGTCGTTGCAGAACCGCAACCACTTCACCCGCCCCGAGGGAGTCCATATACCGGAACGGGCCGCCGAGGAATGGCGGAAAACCAATACCAAACACAGCGCCGATGTCACCATCGCGTGCGCTGCGGATAATCTTCTCATCGAAACAGCGTGCCGCTTCGTTGAGCATTAACATGACACACCGCTCTGCAATCTGCGGGCCACTGAGTTTGCTCTGCCCATGGACGCCAATAAGCGTATAAATTGCAGGGTCGACCTGTTTTTTGCTTTTACGCCCTTTCGCACCATAAAGATAGAAACCCCGACCATTTTTTCTACCTTTGCGATCATCATTCAAAATTGAAGCAACAACATTTGCAGGTGCGCTAAAACGTTCACCGTAAGCGGCTTCCAGTACAGGTATAATTTTAGTGCCTGTATCAATTCCGACCTCATCCAAAAGTTGGATTGGCCCTACCGGAAAACCAAACTTTACCAGCGCAGCATCAATCTGCTCAACGCGCTCGCCCTCGGTCAATAAGCGGATAGCTTCGTTGATGTACGGAGCAAGAATGCGATTTACATAGAACCCGGCCTTATCCTGCACCACAATCGGCGTTTTCCCCTGTTTTTTCGCCAGTTTAACCGTGGTGGCAATAGTGCGTTCAGACGTAGTTGTATGAGGAATAACTTCCACTAGCGGCATTTTTTCTACCGGACTA
This sequence comes from Citrobacter sp. wls718, assembly GCF_005280945.1. Classification (NCBI taxonomy): domain Bacteria; kingdom Pseudomonadati; phylum Pseudomonadota; class Gammaproteobacteria; order Enterobacterales; family Enterobacteriaceae; genus Citrobacter; species Citrobacter sp. wls718. Next base: position 7,860 of record NZ_SZWV01000020.1, on the reverse strand, counting down.
AAGAAGTGCAAACCAATGACCTGCTCAGGTCGCGCCGCATTGGCCGCAATGTCGCCAATGGGTAGAGATGAGGTGTTGGAGGCAAAAATGGTATGAGGCGCACAATTGTGCTCAACATCTGCCACCATCTGTTGTTTCAACGCCAGATCTTCAAACACCGCCTCAATTACCAGATCTCGATTCGCAAAACCGCGAAAATCGGTGGTGCCTGAAATCAGCGCCAGCTGTTTGTCACGCTCGCCGGCTTTGAGATGGCGGCGGCGAACTTTTGTTTCAAGCTGATCCCAACTGTATTTCAGCGCGTGGTTGATTCCCTTAGCATTGATATCTTTGATACGCACCGGCAAGCCGCCTTTGCAGGCCGTCACGTAGGCAATCCCCCCGCCCATCAGCCCCCCGCCCAGAACCCCGACGCTGTTTAGCGGACCGGGTTGTACCTCGCTACCGGGATCTTTTTTCACGTCGGTGTTTGCAAAAAAGACGTTACGCAGAGCCTGAGACTGCGGCGTCATCGCCAGCTCACCAAACGCGCGGGCTTCGGCGTCATAGCCGCTGCTGCTGCCCTGCGCCAGACCAGTCTCGATCACCTCAAGAATACGATGGGTTGCGGGGTAATTTCCCTGCGTTTTCTGTGCGGTCTTTTTACCGACCATACGGAACAGCAGCGCCCGCCCCAGCGGTCCGGCCAGAATGCGTTCCCGTACCGGCAGGCTATGGTGTACCGAACTCTCCTTTTTAGCCAGTTCCACCGCCGCTTCCAGCAAAATGGTCTGCGGCACAACCTCGTCCACCAACCCCACTTTCAGCGCCTGTTTAGCGCGTAATTGTTTGCCGGTCAGGATCATGTCCAGCGCAGTGCTAACGCCAATCAGACGGGGCAACCGCTGGGTGCCGCCAGAGCCGGGTAACAGACCAAGCTGTACTTCCGGCAGACCAAGCACGGTTTTAACGTCATCAGTACAAATACGGCTATGACACGCCAGCGCCATCTCCAGACCGCCGCCCAGACAGGCACCGTGAATGGCAGCGATAACCGGGATCGGCAACGCATTAATTTCCGCCATCATCTGTTGCCCCTGACGAGCCAGGGCTTCGGCTTCCTGCGCACTGCGGCAGTTGCCGATCATATTGATATCCGCCCCAGCGATGAAATTATCCGGCTTCGCCGAAATAAACACCACGCCACGCAGATCTTTGTTATCGCGAATTTGTTTCAAAATAGCCCGCACCTGAGAAGCAAACTCCGCTTTCAGGGTATTCATTTTCTCTCCGGGCACATTAATGGAGACCACCGCCACGTTATCCAGACGCACGTGTAGCGTAAAAGCCGATGCCATTTCCATTATTCCGCCTCCAGAACCATTGCCGCACCCAGACCACCCGCCGCACACGCGGTGACCAAACCAAACCCACCACCACGACGCCGTAATTCATGCAGCGTTTGGGTGATCATGCGCGCGCCGGTCGCGGCGAAAGGGTGTCCGTAGGCAATCGAACCGCCCAGCACGTTAAATTTGCTGTCATCCACTTCGCCAGTGGCATGTGCCCTACCCAGAACGTCACGAGCAAAACGTTCGCTGCCAAGCAGTTGAATATTCGCCAGCGTCTGCGCGGCAAAGGCTTCATGCATATCAATCAGCGTGAGATCGGCCAGAGTCAGGCCCGCGCGCTCCAGAGCCAACGGCGTCGACCACGCCGGGCCCAGCAGCATATCCTGCCAGACGTCGATGGCAGTAAACGCAAAACTGCGTAGATAGCCCAGCGGCACCAGTCCCAGCTCTTTCGCCCGGGACTCCGTCATCAAAATCACCGCAGCGGCGCCGTCGGTCAACGGTGTACTGTTTGCCGCCGTGACGGTGCCGTGTTTACGGTCAAACGCCGGGCGCAGTTTGGCGTAATCCGCCAGCGTAGAGTTTCCGCGAATATTGTTATCTTCTGAGAAGGGATCTTTAAACGGCGGAGCATAGGTGGTCATCACCTCGTCTGCCAGTTTGCCTTCGGCCCAGGCCTGAGCGGCTCGCTGATGCGAACGGTACGCCAGCGCATCCTGCTGCTCACGCGTGATGCCGTAGGTTTTCGCCATTTGCTCTGCCGTATCCCCCATACGTAAGCCGGTGGAATACTCAGCAACTGCAGGTGGGACCGGCATCAGGTCGCGCAAACGCAGTCGGGAAAAAAGCTTCAGCCGCTGACCGGTGGTGCGGGCTTTATTGACGTCCACCAACACCCGCGCCAACTTTTTGCTGACGCCAATTGGCAGCACGGAAGAGGAGTCGGCCCCGCCAGCAATACCCGCACGGATGGTTCCTGCCATCAGGCTTTCCGCGACATTCGCCACCGCCTGAAAACTGGTGGCGCAGGCTCTGCTCACGCTGTAGGCATCGGTATGTACGTTCATCCCGGTGCCCAGCACAATTTCACGGGCGATATTGGGCGCTTCCGGCATTTGCACAACCTGGCCAAAAACCAGTTGTTCAATGGCATCGGCAGGAATTTCACTGCGCGCCAGCAACTCACCGACGACCATTTTTCCCAAATCAACGGCGGGAATGCCATGAAACGCGGTTGCCTGACGGGCAAAAGGCGTACGCAATCCGCTCACAATGGCGATGCGATCGCCCTGACGGGTAACCAGCGGTAAAGCCTGACTCATAACACTCCCCTGTTAAAAAATAAAATAAGTGGTCTGACCTGATCACAGTCTTAACCAATTTTTTACATTTAGCCAAGTGGAGAGAAATGAAAGTGGGAGCTATGGCACAGTGAATAATCACTGATTGTTACGAAAATGCCCTTGTCAGAAGGTGGCAAGGGCACTGAAAGAAGGGATTAACGCAGACCCAGCTGGAAGATCAGGGTTTCGGCTTCACAGGCGAAAACAAAATCGATATCCAGACGAACACCCTCAGCTTCTTCAGTAAAGGTCGGGGTGATTTGGCAAGGCTCAGATTCTACGCCACGCGCCTTCTCGGTGAGAGCAGCCAGCGTTTCTTCTGCCTGTGCGCGAGTCGCGAACACACGGCTGTATGACGCGGTGCAATCGGTGTTGTCCATGATGGTACCAACATCCATACAGCAGCAAACCGGGGTTTCATCAGCACTGCATTTACTCATTGTAGATTTCCTCTGTATTCGCACCAAGGGTGCCAGATAAACGTTGGGGATATTTTACGCTCCCATTATCCTCCTCTCCAGTCGTTAATTGTGCGAAATGCGATAAGCGACCGAAATCACACTTAAAAATGATCCAAAACAAAAATCGCCCGAACAGGTGAGTGCGCATCCCCGCAATTTTGCCAGCTGGATCGCGTTTTTAAGATCATATTTGAAAAAACTTATAAACATACTTGCAACATTCCATCTGGTCGGACCTATACTCTCGCCACTGGTCTGATTTCTATGTGGTACCTCAGACCCTACACTTCGCGCTCCTGTTACGGCATGTAACATTGTTTGTATAAAAATAAATCGATGAGGTTATGGTCATGAGCCAGAAAACCCTGTTTACAAAGTCTGCTCTCGCAGTCGCAGTGGCAATTATTTCCACACAGGCCTGGTCTGCAGGCTTTCAGTTAAACGAATTTTCTTCCTCTGGCCTTGGCCGGGCATATTCGGGTGAAGGCGCTATCGCAGACGACGCAGGTAACGCCAGCCGCAACCCGGCACTGATCATGATGTTCGATCGCCCTACTTTCTCAGCAGGTGCGGTGTATATCGATCCAGATGTTAATATCTCCGGTAAATCGCCATACACCGGGCGCAGCACCAATGCGGACAACATCGCCCCGACGGCATGGGTTCCGAATGCGCACTTCGTGATGCCTATTAACGAGCAGTTTGGCTGGGGCGCGTCTGTCACCTCTAACTATGGTCTGGCGACCGAATTTAACGACAGCTACATTGTCGGTGAATACGGCGGCAAGACCGACCTTAAAACGGTCAACCTTAACCTCAGCGGCGCCTATCGCCTGAATGATAGCTGGAGCTTCGGCCTTGGTTTTAACGCCGTTTATGCTGACGCCAAAATTGAACGTTATTCCGGTGAAATGACCGCAGCATTACCGAAGGTCAGCCCTAAAATTGCAAGCATGGAAGGTGATGAATGGGGTTACGGCTGGAACGCGGGTATTTTGTATGAGCTGGATAAAGATAACCGCTGGGGCTTAACCTATCGTTCAGAAGTTAAAATCGATTTCGACGGTGATTATAAGAGCGGCATCAGAAGCCAGGCCAACGGCTTACCGGGTGCTGGCGTGACGTTCCCATGGGGTACAACCAACACGACCGTTCCGGGCGCATTGACGCTTAACCTGCCGGAAATGTGGGAACTGTCTGGCTATAACCGCGTAGCACCGCAATGGGCCGTTCACTACAGCATCGCTTACACCAGCTGGAGTCAGTTCCAGGAGTTGAAAGCAACGGGCACCAACGGACAAACATTGTTCTATAAAGAAGAAGGCTTCCGGGACTCTTACCGCCTCGCGCTGGGTACGACCTACTACATGGATAAAAACTGGACGTTCCGTACTGGTATCGCCTACGACGATAGCCCGGTTCCTGCGGATAAACGCTCCATCTCCATTCCAGACCAGGACCGCCTGTGGCTGAGCGCGGGTACGACCTACGCGTTCAATGAAGATGCGTCTATCGACATCGGTGCTTCTTATATGCACGGGCAGAACGTGACCATCAAAGAAGGTCCATATACCTTCGAATCTGAAGGTAAAGCCTGGCTGTTCGGTACCAACTTTAACTACGCATTCTGATTTTCTTCAGGCGTAAAAAAGGTGAGCTTTTTAGCTCACCTTTTTATTTGTACCTCTTCCTTATTCGGAATCGATATCCTTTAAATCATCCTGAATAGCTTGCGCGTTCGGGTTTTCTTCTGGTTTGAGTTTCCCGCCGTTCGCGATGAAGTCATGACGCTGGAAGTAAGCTTCACGCACCATAATGTACGGATCGGAAGATTGACGCAGCAGACCGTCGGAGTCGAGCAGTTGCGCGCGGGTTTCAATCCCTTCAATGGTCCATTTACCGACCGACAACGGCCAGGTCAGCCACGACAGAACCGGATACAGCGTATCCACCATATCACCACCGTCATCACGTACCGTGAAGCTGCCGTAGAACGGAAGCTGCATATACGGACCGTAACCTACATCATAGTGACCTAACGTACTGCCGAAACGATGTGGTTCAACGCGCTGCAGTTTTGGATTCGCCATGCCCGCAACATCGATAAAGCCGCCCATACCTAGCAAGGTGTTCAGGAAGAAACGGGTGAAATGCACCATCCCCTGATAAGGATCGCCCTGAAGGAAATAGTTGACCATTACGGCCGGCTCTTCGAGGTTGCCCGTAAAGTTGCTCAAACCGTTTCTGGCCGGCTGCGGAACATAATCACGCCAGGCTACAGCCACCGGTCGAACAACATACGGATCCAGCACATTAAAGTTGAAGTTGTACATGGTGCGGTTGAACCCTTCAAACGGATCCGAGCGCCCCTGCTGTTCTGTACCGGAGCTCGCACACCCCACCAAAAGTGTGGTTCCCAGCGCAAGCGCCGACAGGCGAAGCTTCATAAATGTCTCCCTGTGTATTATGGCTATCGCTGATTGCCATCCATGACGGAACAATAAGGTATCCGCCGGTTTAGATGTGAGCGATTGTAACAGCACGTCAAACGATGTCTATATACCCTAACTTACTGATTTGATCATAGCCTGGTAAGGTAGACCTCGCGGTGTTTCTATTTTACCGAATCCGATAAATACAAACGTTACCATTTTTGCGATTTCAGAGTTTCTCCCGCCAGTTCCTGGATAAAAACCGCTACGCTTTAGCAATACGTGCTTATTCAGGACTCAAAAATGAATGACATCGAAAAAGAAAAAATTGATCAACACAGCGACGAACTCGAAGTAGAAAGTGAAGAGAAGTTGCAGGGTAAAAAGATAGAGGTCGACGAGGACCGACTTCCTTCCCGCGCCATGGCGATTCACGAACATATTCGCCAGGACGGGGAAAAAGAGATGGAACGCGATGCGATGGCGCTGCTGTGGTCAGCTATCGCCGCTGGGCTATCGATGGGAGCCTCTTTACTGGCAAAGGGTATTTTTCACGTACAGCTTGAGGGCGTTCCCGGCGGATTTTTACTGGAAAACCTCGGTTATACCTTCGGGTTTATCATCGTCATCATGGCCCGCCAACAGCTCTTTACCGAAAACACCGTAACCGCTGTCCTGCCGGTCATGCAAAATCCAACCCTCGGCAATTTTGGTTTACTGATGCGTCTGTGGAGCGTGGTCTTGCTGGGTAACATTATCGGCACCGGCATTGCGGCATGGGCGTTTGAATATATGCCAATTTTTGATGAAGAGACTCGCGACGCCTTTGTCAAAATTGGGATGGACGTTATGAAAAATAGCCCGACGGAGATGTTTTCCAACGCGATTATTTCCGGTTGGCTGATCGCCACTATGGTGTGGATGTTTCCCGCAGCGGGCGCGGCAAAAATTGTCGTCATTGTTCTGATGACCTGGCTTATTGCGTTGGGTGATACCACGCACATCGTCGTCGGCTCGGTTGAGATTCTCTACCTGGTCTTTAACGGCACGCTGCACTGGAGCGACTTCTTCTGGCCGTTCGCGCTTCCAACACTTGCCGGGAATATTTGCGGTGGGACATTTATCTTCGCGTTGATGAGCCATGCGCAAATTCGCAATGATATGAGCAATAAACGCAAAGAAGAGGCCCGATTAGAGGCGGAGCGGGAACAAAAAAAGCAGAAAAACCAGAAGAAACAATCCTGAATGGCGACTGTTTGAGCAGTCAGGCGGACACAGACTTACCGTTGCAGGTAAAAAACGCTATACTCGTGCCGCTTCGTCCCCTTAGTTAAATGGATATAACGAGCCCCTCCTAAGGGCTAGTTGCAGGTTCGATTCCTGCAGGGGACACCAGATATAACTCTCCTGATGTCTACCGAATTCAATAAAAACCTTTTATAATCAGCCATAACTCCTCTTCTCAGGCTATGCGACGTCAACTGAAGTCTACCCATATCTACGTGAATCAATAAACGTTTGGGGGCCTAAGTGGGGGCTTATCCTGTTCAACGGAAAATGAGGCCCCCAAATGCCACTGAATGCTCGTCAGGTCGAGACTGCAAAGCCCAGAGATAAAGCCTATAAACTCGCTGATGGCGGAGGGCTCTATCTCATGGTCAATACTAACGGTTCAAAGTACTGGCGAATGAAGTATCGATTTGCCGGTAAAGAGAAAAAACTCTCGTTCGGAACCTATCCTGACATCTCACTTGCGGAAGCCCGCACTAAGCGCGATGAAGCGAGAAAAACATTGGCAAATGATAAAGATCCCGGTGAAGTTAAAAAAGCCGAACTACTTGCCCAAAAACTATCGGTTACGAATACTTTTGAAGCGATAGCGGTTGAGTGGTACAACGCAAAAGTTTCTGGCTGGTCAAAAAACTACGCTGACTATGTTAACCGGGCCTTCAAAAACAATGTATTTCCCTTTGTTGGATCGCAGCCGGTTAATGAGATAAAGCCACTGGAGCTTCTGTCTGTATTGCAGCGTATGGAAAAGCGAGGTGCGCCGGAGCTTGCCAGTAAAGTGCGCCAACGTTGTAGCGAAGTGTTCCGTTACGCTATTGTTACTGGCCGAGCCGAGTACAACCCTGCGGCTGATCTTGGTAGTGCTTTACAGGGGTACGAGAAACAACATTATCCCTTTCTTACTGCTGCTGAGCTACCCGAGTTTTTACAAAAGCTTTCACAATACACCGGCAGTCTAGTAACGCTTCTGGCGACCCGACTTGATCTTGACCCTCCATCTCCG
>NZ_SZWV01000021.1:66323-80319 GCF_005280945.1 Citrobacter sp. wls718 | reverse complement strand
CTTATTCGCACCTTCCCTAGCGGAAGGCTTAAAGCTGTATCCCTTAGGATTCAGTAAGTTGGAGTACTTTAAGAAAGGTCATGGAGCGGGCGAAGGGAATCGAACCCTCGTATAGAGCTTGGGAAGCTCTCGTTCTACCATTGAACTACGCCCGCATTGAAGTGCGTAAGGGATTATAAACCTTACACACTTCCTGGCAAGGGGCTGATCGACTGACTGGCGATTAATTCACCGTCAGCATTTTGGCTTGCTGCCCTGCGGCGGCAAATAGCGCTGCGGATCGATAGCCGTAGCGCGATAACGGATCTGGAAATGCAGGCGCACCGAAGCCGCATCAGAGCTGCCCATGGTGGCAATTTTCTGCCCGGCTTTCACTGTTTGCCCGTTGTTAACCAACAGCGTATCGTTATGGGCGTAGGCGGTAATGTAATCTTCGCCATGTTTTATCATCACGAGGTTGCCGTAGCCACGCAGCTGATTGCCGACATAGACCACCTTCCCGGCTCCAGCCGCATAAACAGGCGTGCCGCGCGCGGCAGAGATATCAATCCCCTTGTTGCCACCTTCAGCCGTGGAGTATGGCAATATCACCTTCCCACTCGCTGGCCACTGCCAACAGCGTTGCCCTACCGGTGGCCAGGATGACTGTGGCACAGAAGAAGACGGTCTGACTGCTGCCGTTTTGGTGGAGGATTTCGATTTAGATTTTGTTTTCGCCGATGCCGTGCTGGTTTTCGCGCCACCGCTGACCTTAAGCTTTTGCCCAACTTCTATGGTATAGGGGGGAGAAATGTTGTTCAGGCGCGCGATCTCTTTGACGCTGGTCCCTGTCGCACGTGAAATACCATACAGCGTGTCTCCCCGCTTAACGGTATAGGTAGAACCAGAACCGGAATCAGATGAGCTTGAACATCCCGCGACGATCAGGCTGCTCAGCAACATTATTGTGATAACAAAGCGTTTTCTCATCAGGCGTCCCGCACTCAAAACAATTCCTCGCAACATTTTAAGACGCTTTATCATAGCAGTCCGATGCCGGATGCCAAATCATATCGCGGCACGAATCGTCCGTTCAGGCATTTCACACCGACGGATAATCAATCGGCCACAATTAGGCATATAATAGTGATGCTCAAGATTAATGGTGGATGCGATGCGACAGGAACATGTCATTTTATTGAATGAGCAGGACCAGCCCTGCGGAACACTGGAAAAGTATGCGGCGCATACCGCTACAACGCCCCTACACTCTGCCTTCTCCTGCTGGCTCTTTAACGACCAGGGTCAACTGTTGGTGACTCGGCGTTCGCTACACAAAAAAGCCTGGCCAGGCGTCTGGACTAACTCGGTCTGCGGCCATCCGCAGTCCGGTGAAACTACTGCAGACGCCATCATCCGTCGCGCTCGTTTCGAACTGTGTGTGGAGGTAGCCGAACTCACGCCCGTGTATCCTGGTTTTCGTTACCGCGCTGCAGACCCCAGTGGGATTGTGGAAAACGAAGTTTGCCCGGTCTATGCCGCACGAGTTATCAGTGCGCGACGGCCAAACACGGATGAAGTAATGGATGAGCAGTGGAGTGAACTTGAGGATGTCTTACGTGCGCTGGATGCCACGCCGTGGGCCTTCAGCCCGTGGATGGTAATGCAGGCCTCTAACGATAAAGCGCGCGAATTATTACGCGAGTTTGCTAACCGTAATTGATTGCCGGATGGCAACGCGAAAGCGTTTTATCCGGCCTACAAATCATGCTTATCGTAGGCCGGAAAAGCGTGGCGCTATCCGGCATTTCACATCTTATTTAACCGGACGCATCGCCGGGAACAGGATCACGTCACGGATGGTATGGCTGTTGGTGAACAGCATAACCATACGGTCGATACCAATCCCCAGACCGGCTGTCGGCGGCAGACCGTGTTCCAGAGCGGTAACGTAGTCTTCGTCGTAGAACATCGCTTCGTCATCGCCCGCATCTTTGGCGTTAACCTGATCCTGGAAACGCTGCGCCTGATCTTCTGCATCGTTCAGCTCGCTGAAACCGTTACCGATTTCGCGTCCACCAATGAAGAATTCGAAGCGGTCAGTAATTTCCGGGTTGTCATCGTTACGACGAGCCAACGGAGAAACCTCTGCCGGGTACTCGGTAATGAAGGTCGGCTGAATCAGGTGCGCTTCCGCCACTTCTTCAAAGATCTCCGTCACGATACGACCCAGACCCCAGCTCTTCTCAACCTTGATGCCGATAGATTCAGCTATCGCTTTAGCAGAGTCGAAGTTGTCCAGATCCGCCATGTTGGTTTCCGGACGGTATTTCTGAATGGCTTCACGCATGGTCAGTTTTTCGAACGGTTTACCAAAGTCGAAGACTTCTTCGCCGTAAGGCACTTCGGTGGTTCCCAGAACGTCCTGCGCCAGCGTGCGGAACAGCGATTCGGTCAATTCGATCAGGTCTTTGTAGTCCGCATAAGCCATATAGAGTTCCATCATGGTGAACTCTGGGTTATGACGAACGGAGATGCCTTCGTTACGGAAGTTACGGTTAATTTCGAACACACGTTCGAAGCCGCCAACCACCAGACGCTTGAGGTACAGTTCCGGCGCAATACGCAGGTACATGTCCAGATCCAGCGCGTTATGATGGGTGATGAACGGGCGTGCAGCGGCACCGCCAGGGATCACCTGCATCATCGGGGTTTCCACTTCCATAAAGCCACGGCCAACCATGAACTGACGAATACCCGCCATGATCTGTGAGCGCACTTTAAAGGTATTGCGAGATTCATCGTTAGAGATGAGATCCAGGTAGCGCTGACGGTAACGCGCTTCCTGATCCTGCAGGCCGTGGAATTTGTCCGGCAGCGGACGCAGCGCTTTAGTCAGCAGACGCAGCTCGGTGCAATGGATGGACAGCTCGCCGGTTTTAGTCTTAAACAACTTACCTTTCGCGCCGAGGATATCGCCCAGATCCCATTTTTTGAACTGCTCGTTGTAAATGCCTTCCGGCAGATCGTCACGCGCAACGTACAGCTGAATGCGGCCACCAACGTCCTGCAGCGTAACGAATGAGGCTTTCCCCATAATGCGGCGGGTCATCATACGACCGGCAACGGATACCTCAATGTTCAGCGCTTCCAGCTCTTCGTTTTCTTTCGCGTCGAAGTCAGCGTGCAGTTGGTCTGAGGTGTGATCGCGACGGAAATCGTTCGGGAACGGGATCCCCTGCTCGCGCAGGTTAGCCAGCTTCTCACGGCGCGTTTTCAGTTCATTGTTAAGGTCGGCTACCGCGTCAGCGCCCTGTGCGTGTTGTTCAGACATGTTGGTTCCTCATAACCCTGCTTTCAAACTTGCTTCGATAAATTGATCCAGGCTGCCATCCAGCACCGCCTGCGTGTTACGGGTTTCAACCCCGGTACGCAGATCTTTGATGCGGGAGTCATCCAGGACATAAGAACGAATCTGGCTACCCCAGCCGATGTCGGACTTGGTGTCTTCCATCGCCTGCTTCTCGGCATTCTTCTTCTGCATTTCCAGTTCATAAAGCTTCGCTTTCATCTGCTTCATGGCCTGGTCTTTGTTCTTGTGCTGGGAACGGTCGTTCTGGCACTGTGTCACAATCCCGGTCGGGATGTGGGTAATACGCACCGCAGATTCTGTACGGTTAACGTGCTGACCACCCGCACCTGAAGCGCGGTAAACATCGATGCGCAGGTCTGCCGGGTTGATTTCGATATCAATGTCATCGTCAACTTCCGGGTAGACAAATGCAGAGCTGAACGACGTATGGCGGCGACCGCCGGAGTCAAACGGACTCTTACGTACCAGGCGGTGTACGCCGGTTTCAGTACGCAGCCAGCCGTAAGCATATTCGCCAGCGATTCTGATGGTCACGGATTTAATACCCGCCACTTCACCTTCAGATTCTTCAATAATTTCAGTCTTAAAGCCGCGTGCTTCAGCCCAACGCAGATACATGCGCATCAGCATGCTGGCCCAGTCCTGCGCTTCGGTGCCGCCAGAACCGGCCTGAATATCGAGATAGCAATCTGCGCTGTCATATTCACCGGAGAACATACGACGGAACTCCAGCTGCGCCAGCTTTTCTTCCAGCGTATCGAGTTCGGCAACGGCTTCGTTAAAGGTTTCTTCGTCGTCGGCTTCTATAGCCAGTTCTAACAGGCCGGAGACATCTTCCAGGCCCTGGCTCATTTGGTCGAGCGTGTCGACAATGGCCTCAAGGGAAGAACGTTCTTTGCCCAGCGCCTGCGCGCGTTCGGGTTCGTTCCAGACGTCCGGCTGTTCCAGCTCGGCGTTTACTTCTTCCAGACGCTCTTTCTTGGCATCATAGTCAAAGATACCCCCTAAGAACGTCAGAGCGTTCCGTGAGGTCCTGAATGCGGTTATTTACCGGATTAATTTCAAACATGGTCTGTTTTCTTTTATTGGACGAGTCAAAATGCGGTTATAAGAGCGGGATTGTAACCAATCCACGCTCTTTTTTATAGATATAGTGACGCTAAAGTGGCCAGATATTATCGATAATAATTTGCAATGAGCGGTTGCCGCGAAACTCGTTAATATCCAGCTTATAGGCCAGCGTGACTTCACGAACGCCGTTATCCGGCCAGATAGCGGTATCAACGTTAAACGCAATACCGTCCAGCAGCGGTCCGCCGTCGACGGGCTCAACCATCACCTTCAGATGACGCTCGCCAACCAGACGCTGCTGAAGCAGGCGAAAGCGCCCATCAAACAGCGGCTCCGGGAACATTTGCCCCCACGGTCCTGCATCACGCAGCATTTGTGCGACTTCCATGGTCATCTCCGCCGCGCTTAGCGGGCCATCGGAGACCACTTCGCCCTGCAGTAAGGCGGGATCGAGCCACTCGGTCACCAGCTCGCCAAAACGCTGCTGGAAGCACTCAAACTGTGCTTCTTCCAGCGATAATCCTGCCGCCATGGCGTGGCCGCCGAACTTAAGGATCATGCCCGGGTAAAGGGTATCCAGTCGCTCCAGTGCATCTCGCATGTGCAGGCCCTGAATCGAGCGCCCCGACCCTTTAAGGGTGCCGTCTCCAGCTGGTGCAAAGGCGATCACCGGACGGTGAAAACGCTCTTTAATGCGTGACGCCAGGATCCCTACCACGCCCTGATGCCACTCGGGGTGATACATCGCCAGCCCGCCAGGCAGCGTCTCGCTGCTGCGCTCAAGCTTCTCGCACAGGGTCAGCGCTTCCGTCTGCATGCCCTGCTCTATCTCTTTCCGCGTCTGGTTGAGCGCGTCCAGTTCACTGGCAAGCACCCGCGCGTCGCCAATGTTGTCGCACAGCAACAGCGCCACGCCAACAGACATATCATCCAGGCGGCCTGCCGCATTCAGGCGTGGCCCCAGCGCAAAGCCTAAATCGCTGGCGGCCAATTTCTGCGGGTCGCGATTTGAAATCTCAAGCAGCGCTTTAATGCCAGGACGACATTTCCCTGCGCGAATACGGCTCAAGCCTTGCCACGTCAGGATGCGGTTATTAGCGTCCAGCGGGACAACATCGGCCACCGTACCTAGCGCAACCAGATCAAGCAGATCTGCGAGGTTTGGCGGGGTGATAGCTCGCTCATCAAACCAGCCCTTATCACGAAGAAAAGTACGCAGTGCCAGCATCAGATAAAAAGCCACGCCGACGCCCGCCAGTGATTTCGACGGGAACGTACAGTCGTGCAGGTTAGGATTAATAATCGCCACTGCACCCGGCAGGGTATCGCCGGGCAGGTGGTGATCGGTAACCACTACCGGGATCCCCAGCGTTCTGGCATGTTCAACGCCGGCATGGGAAGAGATGCCGTTGTCGACGGTGACGATCAGCTGAGCGCCGCGGGCATGTGCCTGATCCACCACCTCCGGGCTCAAACCATAACCGTCTTCAAAACGGTTGGGCACCAGGTAGTCAATGTTGCTACATCCCAATGCTCGCATCGCCAGAATGCTCAGCGCCGTGCTGGTTGCGCCATCGGCGTCAAAATCCCCCACCACGATAATGCGGGTGCCTTCACGAAAAGCGTTATAGAGGATCTCCACCGCCTTTTCGACACCGCTCAATTGCTGCCACGGCAACATGCCTTTGACGCTACGCTCAAGCTCCTGCGCGCTACGCACACCGCGGCTGGCGTACAAACGACGCAACAGCGGCGGCAGATCGGCAGGCAGGTCGCTAGTCTCGTCGGCTTCACGACGACGAAGTTGTATCTGTTGTTTCACGCGAATTATTTACCGCTGGTCTGTTTTTGGTGCGCGTCGAGGAACGCTTTCATCTCTTTCGGTCCCTGATAGCCAGGAACAACATAGCCATTGCTCAGAACGATCGCCGGCGTGCCGCTTACACCAAACTGCACACCCAGCGCGTAATGGTCAGCAATATCCACATTACAAGTTGCTGGCTTCACGCTTTTACCCGCCATGGCATCATCAAACGCTTTGTTTTTATCTGACGCACACCAGATGGATTTCATGTCCTGCTCAGCCTGGCTTTCCAGTCCCTGGCGAGGGAAGGCCAGATAACGCACGGTAATTCCCAGTGCGTTGTAGTCTTTCATCTCTTCATGCAGCTTGTGGCAATAGCCGCAGGTGATGTCGGTGAAAATGGTAATAACGTGTTTTTCCTGCGGCGCTTTATAGATGATCATCTCTTTTTCCAGCGCGTTCAGCTGCTTCATCAGCAGTTGATTGGTGACGTTAACCGGACTTGCACCGCTCACGTCATACATCGGTCCCTGAATAATATGCTTGCCGTCTTCGGTGACGTACAGCACGCCGCTGTTGGTCAGTACAGTTTTCATTCCCGCAATCGGAGCAGGTTGAATTTCAGTGCTTTGTACACCCAGCTTCGTTAATGACTGACGAATCGCCGCGTCGTCTGCCTGCACCATGCCTGAAAACGCCGTCGCCAGCAGGGTGAGCATCATAAAACTTTTTTTCATAACCTATCCTTTCCTGTCAGCACTCACGCACGCGGGTGATGCTGTTGATGTAATTGACGCAAGCGCTCCGTTGCGACATGGGTATAAATTTGTGTGGTAGAGAGATCGCTATGACCAAGCAGCATCTGCACCACGCGCAAATCAGCGCCATGGTTAAGCAAATGCGTGGCAAAAGCATGCCGCAGTACGTGCGGCGACAGCTTCTCGCTGTCTATTCCCGCTAACACAGCATAGTGTTTAATTCGATGCCAGAAGGTCTGGCGTGTCATCTGCTGCGCACGCTGGCTGGGAAACAGCACATCAATGGAGACGCCATTGAGCAACCATGGTCGTCCGTGCTCCAGATAGGTTTCCAGCCAATACACAGCCTCTTCACCCAACGGTACCAGCCGCTCTTTATTACCTTTACCAATGACCCGCACAACGCCCTGACGCAGGCTGACATCACTCATCGTCAGCCCCACCAGCTCAGAAACGCGCAAACCGGTGGCATATAAGACTTCGAGCATGGCTTTGTCTCGGAGTTCCAGCGGCTGGTCAATCAGCGGGGTCTGCAGCAGTCGCTCGACCTGCGCCTCACTGAGATCTTTTGGCAAACGCTGTGGTAGCTTAGGTGAAGCCAGCGAAGCGCTGGGATCATCATCGCGGAATTTCTCGCGATAGAGATGTTGAAAAAATCGCCGCATTGCACTTAACAAACGCGCGGAACTGGTGGCTTTATACCCCCCCTCCATTCGCTCGGCCAGCAGTGCTTGCAGGTCATCGCTCTGTACCGTCGTCAGAGAAACACCGCGATGGTGTAGCCATTCAACAAGCATGGTTAGATCGCGACGATACGCACTTAATGTGTTTTCCGCCAGATTGCGTTCCAGCCACAGGGCATCAAGAAATTGCTCGATGCGCGCCAGATCTTGTTCCACTCGCGCCCCTTATTTCATTCTCATTTTTGATGCATTATGCCTCATTGTGCCGTGATTGCGGCGATTCTGATACACTACGCGCAACGCTACAGCAGAATTGAGACGTTTAGTAATGAACATGGGTCTTTTTTACGGTTCCAGCACGTGCTACACCGAGATGGCAGCAGAGAAAATCCGCGATATTCTTGGTCCCGAGCTGGTGACATTACACAACTTCAAGGATGATTCTCCGACCTTAATGGAGCAGTACGACGTGCTCATTTTAGGTATCCCAACCTGGGATTTCGGCGAAATCCAGGAGGACTGGGAAGCCGTCTGGGATCAGTTGGATGACCTCAACCTGGAAGGCAAAATTGTTGCTCTCTACGGCATGGGCGATCAGTTGGGTTACGGTGAATGGTTCCTGGATGCGCTGGGAATGCTGCACGACAAGCTGGTCACGAAAGGGGTGAAGTTTGTCGGTTACTGGCCAACAGAAGGCTACGAATTTACCAGCGATAAACCTGTTATTGCCGATGGGCAACTGTTTGTCGGCCTTGCCCTGGATGAAACCAACCAGTACGATCTTAGCGATGAACGCATCCAGGCATGGTGTGAGCAAATTCTTGGCGAAATGGCCGAACACTGGTCCTGAGCTTCTGCTGACTGACGGTGAAGGTCTGTAACCTTACCGTCAGCGCTATTTCTGCATTGACGGTTGTAATATCAACCGACGCAAATCCCGCCATTCAGCATCATCCATGCTGTCCGCCGCCAGCCACAGATGCTGACGCTTTCCTGTACTTGACCGCAAACGCAACATCATGCCCGTTTTTATCATCCAGGGTGCGCTAACAATCGACCACTCTTGCCCTTGCCAACGCAGGCGGCCATCCATCAATAGTCTAATCTCTCCCTGACAAGCGTTGATACGGCGCTGACTGCGCACGCAATCGAACACCACCAGAGAGAGCAAAATCAACCATAAAGGGGTGTAACTCAGTGGCCATGGCATCAATAAAATAAGCACCGCCACTAGCCCATGAATGAGCAACGAAATCCACTGTGCGCGCCAGGAGACGCGTAAATCAGATTGCCACTGGACCACGTTCCCGATTCCGTGTCTGGATAAGCCGTACCATTTGCTCCAGCTGTGCATCAGCCGGCTTCCCGTGATTCATCAACCAGTTAAATAAATCGGGGTCATCACATTCCAGCAAACGGATAAAAATGCGCTTTTCGTCATCACTTAAGTTGTCATACTCATGTTCGAAAAACGGCATGATCGAAATGTCCAGCTCACGCATACCGCGACGGCATGCCCAATGAATACGTGCTTTGTTGTTAATATCCATGTTCTTCTTCCTGTCTCGCGAAAACGAAGTACCCGGCTATTGTAACGTGTTTTTCACGCTCTTTTACGGGAATATCAGTAAACGGAAGCACGATCGCTAAATAAAACCACATTAAGTCAAAGGGTTCATCAATTATGGATGTCTCCTCGCAAAGCTTAAAATATGGCACAAATAGGATGTTTAAACCGCTTGCAATGGGCCATAGCTCTTTTACCATTAGTCATTATTACTGCGTTAAGCAAATCAGGACATTATTATGGCTTTTACATCTTTTCCTCCTCGTCAGCCTTGTGCGTCAACACGTTTGCCTCTGACGCTGATGACGCTTGATGACTGGGCACTCGCGACCATTACCGGCACCGACAGTGAGAAGTATATTCAGGGCCAAGTTACTGCTGATGTCAGTCAGCTGACCGAACATCAGCATGTGCTGGCTGCCCACTGTGATGCCAAAGGCAAAATGTGGAGCAACCTGCGCCTCTTCCGCCTGGGTGAAGGCTTCGCGTGGCTTGAGCGCCGTAGCCTGCGCGATGCCCAGCTTACCGAACTGAAAAAATATGCCGTCTTCTCAAAAGTGGTGATTGCGCCGGACGACGAACGCGTGCTGCTGGGCGTTGCCGGATTCCAGGCGCGTGCCGCGCTGGACAATCTCTTTAGCGAACTGCCAACCCGCGATAAGCAGGTGATTACCGAAGGCTCTTCTACGATATTGTGGTTTGAACACCCGGCCGAACGCTTCCTGCTGATTACCGATGCAGCCACGGCGGAAACGCTGGTAGAAAAACTGCGTGGTGAAGCAGAGTTGAACAACAGCCAACAGTGGCTGGCACTGGATATCGAAGCCGGTATCGCAGTAATTGATACCGCCAACAGCGGGCAGTTCATTCCACAGGCTACCAACCTGCAGGCCTTGGGTGGGATCAGCTTCAAAAAAGGCTGCTATACCGGTCAGGAAATGGTCGCACGGGCGAAATTCCGCGGCGCTAACAAACGAGCGCTGTGGACACTGGCAGGTTCAGCCAGCCGGGTGCCGGAAGCGGGTGAAGACCTGGAACTGAAAATGGGAGAGAACTGGCGCCGAACCGGCACCGTACTTGCGGCAGTACAACTGGCGGACGGTCAGGTACTGGTGCAGGTGGTGATGAATAACGACATGGAAGCCGACAGCGTATTCCGCGTGCGCGACGACGCGAAAACGCTGCATATAGTACCGCTGCCGTATTCGCTGGAAGAGTAAATCGCCAGGTAGCGACTTCACCTTACCGGGTCGAGGGTTTTGTAGGCCCGGTAAGCGCAGCGCCACCAGGCAATGATGATTACGCCTGCCCCACGTACAGATAGATGGCCAGGAAATGGCACACGCTGCCACCCAGCACGAATCCATGCCAGATTGCATGGTTGTAAGGGATACGTTTGCAGACGTAGAAAATGACGCCCAGTGAATAGACCACGCCACCTACCGCCAGCAGCGTTACGCCCCCAGCAGCCAGTTTAACCGCCAGTTGATACACCACAATCAATGACAGCCAGCCCATGGTCAGATAGGTCACCAGCGACAAAATTTTAAAGCGGTGGGCAATGGTCAATTTGAACAGAATACCGAGCAGCGCCAGGCTCCAGATCACCACCATGAGGCCACGCGCCAACGGTGAGTCCAGCCCCACCAGCAGAAATGGCGTATAGGTTCCGGCAATCAGCAGATAAATAGCGCAATGGTCAAATTTCTTCAGCCAGAGTTTCGCTCGCTGATGGGGTATCGCGTGATACAGGGTTGAAGCCAGGAACAGCAAAATCATGCTGCCGCCGTACAGGCTATAGCTGGTAATGGCCATAGCACTGGCATTGGTATCTACTGCCTGAACCAGCAACAGCACCAGTCCGATAATCCCAAACACCAGCCCAATACCGTGGCTGATGCTGTTGGCGATTTCCTCTGCCAGAGAATACCCCTGCGCAATTAATGGCTTCTGAACCATAGCTTACTCCCAAAAAACGAACACTTTCGTGATTGCGCTTCTAGCGTAACTGAGAATGGTTCCAGTGAACACATGTTAGCTAAAATAAATATCGATTAATAAATAACATATAAAAATCAATTAATTATATTTTATTTTTCAGCTAACAAGCGCACTCCTTAAGCTAAACACATTTAAAATCAATCACATAAAACTGCGTCTGATTTGGATAGATCTCTGTAATCACACGTTTAAGCTCATCAAGGGTCATATTTTCCTGCTGAGCATGTTTTTCACTCAGCGTATCCAACATCACGGTCGAGGTGCTTACCACTTCTATAGTGCAGAAGTAACCGTCATCTTCGAAGCGTCCAACCCGCAGAATGTCTCCGGTTTTGAAGTGGGACTCAGACTCATCGCGAATAGTGATAGTCTTGCGTCCGGCCAGAATGTCATCCTGGAAACGCTGAAAAAAAGTGATGTCATTTGGCTGCATGTTATTATTCCCTGTAGATGAAGTCTGATGAGTGAGTATTGCCATTGTGAGTATGTTCTCCCACGCCGCCATCGCCAGTCTCAACAATCTTGAGATGTTGGTCTACAACTATGTCATCAAGAACCGTGACAAAGTCATGTACATGACCATTCGCGAACTGGCTGATGCCGTAGGGGTTTCAACCACCACCGTTCTGCGCTTTTGCCGCAAACTTAACTGTGAGGGCTACTCTGAGTTTCGCGTACGCTTTAAATTATATTTAGAGCAGAATGAACCGCAACAGGCTAATTTCGGTGCCAGCGAAATAATCAGCTTCTTTAAGGGCGTGAATAACGACGAATTCGACACATTACTCGATCAGGCTGTTGATATTATATTGTCCTCCGAGCGTATTATATTCGTTGGCGCGGGAACATCCGGCGCCTTAGCTAAATATGGTGCGAGATTTTTCTCAAATGTCGGGAAATTCAGCAACCATATTGACGATCCCTATTTCCCGGTAACCAATGATATGGCCCGAAACGCGTTGGCAATTGTCCTATCCGTCTCCGGCGAAACCGAGGAGATCCTGCGTTTCGCCAGCCAGTTTAGCCTCCACAACTGCAAAGTGTTGTCGGTTACCAGCCACGAGCACTCACGCCTGGCGAAACTGGCCGACTTTAACCTCTCCTGGCATGTGCCGCAAACCCGCATTGCGGGGGTCTATGATATAACCACACAAATCCCCGTAATTTATATTCTGGAGTCACTGGGTCGCAAACTGGCGAAAAAATTGGCATAAAAAAACAAACTGTTTTTTTGATGTAACAAATCACATTAAGCCTATTTTGTTATATCGTGACATTTAACTTTCCTTTGTTAGACTCAAAATCAAATGGTATTAATTTGAGACTGAGCGCAAATGAAAAAACTGACTTTACCGAAAGATTTTTTATGGGGTGGCGCGGTTGCGGCGCATCAGGTTGAAGGCGGCTGGAACAAAGGCGGCAAAGGGCCAAGCATTTGTGACGTGCTGACCGGCGGCGCGCACGGTGTTCCACGCGAAATCACCCAGAGCGTCATTCCAGGCAAGTACTATCCAAACCACGAAGCCGTCGATTTTTACAGTCATTACAAAGAAGACATAAAGCTGTTTGCTGAAATGGGCTTCAAATGCTTCCGTACGTCTATTGCCTGGACCCGAATCTTCCCGCGAGGTGACGAAACTCAGCCAAATGAAGAAGGGCTGAAGTTTTACGACGACATGTTCGACGAGCTGCTCAAGTACAACATTGAGCCGGTTATTACCCTCTCCCACTTCGAAATGCCGCTACATCTGGTACAGCAGTACGGTAGCTGGACCAACCGCAAAGTGGTCGATTTCTTCGTTCGTTTTGCCGAAGTGGTCTTTGAGCGCTACAAGCACAAGGTCAAATATTGGATGACCTTTAATGAGATCAACAACCAGCGTAACTGGCGTGCGCCGCTGTTTGGCTATTGCTGTTCCGGCGTGGTGTACACCGAGCATGAGAACCCGGAAGAAACGCTGTATCAGGTGCTGCACCACCAGTTTGTTGCCAGCGCGCTGGCGGTGAAGGCGGCACGGCGCATTAATCCTGAAATGAAAGTCGGCTGCATGCTGGCGATGGTGCCGCTGTACCCCTTCTCCTGTAAACCCGAGGATATGATGTTTGCGCAGGAGTCGATGCGTGAACGCTACGTCTTCACCGACGTCCAGCTACGCGGTTATTACCCCTCTTATGTGCTGAACGAATGGGAGCGTCGTGAATTCAATATCAAAATGGAAGCAGGCGACAAACAGATCCTGCGTGAAGGCACCTGCGACTATCTCGGATTCAGCTACTACATGACCAACGCCGTAAAAGCGGAAGGTGGCAGCGGTGACGCGATTTCCGGCTTCGAAGGCAGCGTCCCCAACCCACACGTTAAAGCCTCCGACTGGGGCTGGCAGATAGATCCCGTCGGCCTGCGCTATGCCTTATGTGAGCTGTACGAACGCTATCAGAAGCCGCTGTTTATCGTTGAAAACGGCTTTGGTGCGTACGACAAAGTAGAAGAAGATGGCAGCATCAACGATGACTATCGCATCGACTATCTACGTGCCCACGTTGAAGAGATGATGAAAGCAGTAACGTACGATGGCGTAGATTTGATGGGCTACACACCGTGGGGCTGCATTGACTGCGTGTCGTTCACAACCGGTCAGTACAGTAAACGCTACGGCTTTATTTACGTGAACAAGCACGACGATGGCACCGGAGATATGTCGCGTTCACGCAAGAAAAGCTTCAACTGGTACAAAGAGGTGATCGCCAGCAACGGCGAAA
>NZ_SZWV01000021.1:59126-66271 GCF_005280945.1 Citrobacter sp. wls718 | reverse complement strand
CGTAAACGCCTTATCCGGCCTACACATTAATTTCCCGTAGGCCGATAAGCGATGCGCCATCCGGCAATCAACGCGCTACTTCCCACCCGCCAGCTCCAGAAAACTGCCCGTTACGTAAGACGCCTTCTCACTCAGCAGCCAGGTGATAGCCTGCGCCACTTCTTCCGGTTGTCCGCCACGCTGCATCGGTAACATCGACTTTACGCGATCAACCCGTCCGGGCTCCCCACCAGACGCATGCATGTCGGTGTAGATTAGGCCAGGACGCACGCCGTTCACACGGATACCCTGCGCCGCCACCTCCAGCGCTAACCCCGTCGTCAACGTATCTACCGCCCCTTTCGACGCTGCATAGTCGATATATTCAAATGGAGCGCCCAGCCTTGATGCTGCTGACGAGACGTTAACAATCGCCCCGCCCTTACCGCCATGCTTCAACGACATCCGCTTAACCGCTTCCCGACAACACAGGAAATAACCGGTAACGTTGGTTGCCATTACGCGGTTGATGCGTTCGGCAGTAAAGTTTTCTACCGTGCTCTGCTCGAACAAAATCCCGGCATTGTTCACCAGCGCAGCCAGTGGTTCACCTTCTCGGTCGATCGCCTCAAACATTGCCACAACCTGGCTTTCATCGCTGATATCCGCCCGCAGGGCAAATGCTTTGCCGCCTGCTGACGCAATGTGATTCACCACCTCGGTTGCCGCACGAATATTGTGATGGAAGTTAACCGCAACGGTGTAACCCTCTTCTGCCAGCTGTAGCGCAGTTGTGCGCCCAATACCGCGACTTCCGCCAGTAACAAGTGCGATTCCCATGGATACCTCCAGATATGAAAAAGCCGGGAGGCGGCTTCGCCTTACCCGGCCTATACACTGCTTTACTACGCGGAAAAGTTACTGATATTCGCTCATCGGCACGCAGGAGCAGAACAGATTACGGTCACCGTAAACGTCATCAAGACGTTTCACCGTTGGCCAGTATTTATTTGCCACGCCAGCCGGGAACACCGCAATTTCACGGCTGTAACCGTGATTCCACTCCGCCACCAGCTCGTTCTGGGTGTGCGGCGCGTTAACCAGCGGGTTATCTTCCAGTGGCCACTCGCCTGCTTTCACACGATCGATCTCTGTGCGGATTGCCAGCATCGCATCAATAAAGCGATCTAATTCCACTTTACCTTCAGATTCCGTCGGCTCCACCATCAGCGTACCCGCTACCGGGAACGACATGGTTGGCGCATGGAAACCGTAGTCGATCAGGCGCTTGGCAATGTCCAGCTCGCTGATGCCGGTCTCTTCTTTCAGTGGACGAATGTCGAGAATACACTCGTGCGCCACACGGCCATCGCGACCAGTATACAGCACCGGGTAGGCATCTTTCAGACGGCTGGCAATGTAGTTGGCATTCAGAATTGCCACCTGGCTTGCCTGCTTCAGACCTTCTGCGCCCATCATGCGGATGTACATCCAGCTGATTGGCAGAATGGAGGCGCTACCGAACGGTGCGGCAGATACCGCGCCCTGACGGGTGAGCATGCCTTCAATCTGTACCACACTGTGACCCGGCACAAACGGTGCGAGGTGCGATTTAACGCCGATCGGCCCCATACCCGGGCCGCCGCCGCCGTGCGGAATGCAGAAGGTTTTATGCAGGTTGAGGTGTGAAACATCCGCGCCGATAAAGCCTGGCGTGGTTATACCGACCTGAGCGTTCATGTTCGCGCCATCGAGGTAAACCTGGCCACCAAACTGATGCACGACTTCGCATACTTCACGGATCGTTTCTTCGTACACGCCGTGGGTGGATGGATAGGTCACCATAATGCAGGACAGGTTTTCACCCGCCTGCGCCGCTTTTTCGCGCAGATCGCCAAGATCGATGTTGCCGTTTTTATCACAGGCCACCACGACCACCTGCATTCCCGCCATCTGGGCGGAAGCTGGGTTAGTACCGTGAGCAGAGGCCGGTATCAGGCAGATATCGCGATGACCTTCGTTACGGCTTTCGTGATAGTGACGAATCGCCAGCAGGCCCGCATATTCACCCTGTGCGCCGGAGTTCGGCTGCATGCAGACGGCGTCATAACCGGTCAGTTTTACCAGCCACTCAGAAAGCTGACCAATCATCTGCTGATACCCTTCCGCCTGCTCTGGTGGGCAGAACGGGTGCAGTTCAGCAAATTCAGGCCAGGTGATAGGGATCATCTCGGCGGCCGCGTTCAGCTTCATGGTGCAGGAACCCAGTGGGATCATTGCCTGATTCAGCGCCAGATCTTTACGTTCCAGCGAGTGCATGTAGCGCATCATCTCGGTTTCGCTGTGGTAGCGATTGAACACCGGATGACTCAGGATCGCATCATCACGCAGCATGCTGTCCTGAATAGAACGGCTGTCGAGCGCCACGTCTTTATCCAGCGTATCGATGTTCAGGCCGTGGCTGTCGCCCAGCAGAACATTAAACAACTGCACCACATTTTCACGGGTGGTGGTTTCGTCGAGCGTAATGCCTACCGCGTTATGAATATCGCTGCGCAGGTTGATTTCTGCCGCTTCGGCACGCGCCAGCACGGCCGCTTTATCAGCGACTTCGACACACAGGGTGTCAAAGTAGTGCGCATGACGCAGCTTCAACCCTTTCTGTTGCAGACCCGCGGCCAGAATATCGGTCAGGCGGTGGATGCGGTTCGCAATGCGCTTCAGTCCGACTGGACCGTGGTAAACGGCATACAGGCTGGCGATGTTTGCCAGCAGTACCTGCGAGGTACAAATATTGGAGTTCGCTTTCTCACGGCGGATATGCTGCTCGCGAGTCTGCATCGCCATGCGCAGAGCGGTATTACCTGCGGCATCTTTGGAGACGCCGATAATACGGCCTGGCATGGAGCGTTTGAATTCGTCTTTGGCAGCAAAGAATGCCGCGTGCGGGCCGCCGTAACCCATCGGTACGCCAAAGCGCTGAGCGGAGCCGAAAACAATGTCCGCGCCCTGTTTGCCCGGCGCAGTCAGCAGAACCAGCGCCATAAAATCGGCCGCTACGCTGACCACCACTTTACGCGCTTTCAGTTCAGCAATCAGCGCGCTGTAGTCGTGAACTTCACCGGTAGTGCCCACTTGTTGCAGCAGCACCCCGAAGACATCTTGGTGATCCAGCGCTTTTGCTGCGTCGTCAACGATGACATCAAAGCCGAAGGTTTCCGCACGGGTACGGACAACATCCAGCGTTTGCGGATGAACATCAGACGCCACAAAGAAGCGGTTGGCGTTTTTCAGTTTACTGACGCGTTTTGCCATCGCCATGGCTTCGGCAGCCGCAGTGGCTTCATCCAGCAGTGAAGCGGAAGCCATATCCAGACCGGTCAGATCCAACGTCACCTGCTGGAAGTTAAGCAGTGCTTCCAGACGGCCCTGGGAGACTTCTGGTTGATACGGCGTATATGCGGTGTACCAACCCGGGTTTTCCAGCATATTACGCAGGATAACCGGCGGTAACTGCACGGCGGTATAACCCATGCCAATGTAGGACGTGAAGCGCTTGTTACGCCCGGCGATGGCTTTTAACTCTGCCAGCGCAGCGTATTCGGTCGCCGCCTCGCCCACCTGTGGCGGGGTTGCGAGCTGAATGTCTTTCGGCACAATCTGGCCGATCAGCGCGTTTAACGACTCGGCGCCAACCGCATTCAGCATTTCTTGCTGCTGCGCGGCGTCCGGTCCGATATGGCGTTCAATGAAAGCGCCGCTGTTTTCAAGCTGGCTTAACGTCTGTGTCATGGGCGATGGTTCCTGAAACGTGCAGTGAATCGTGATTGTCTCTAACTCAATTGCCCGGTGGCGCTGACGCTTACCGGGCCTACATAAAACCGTAGGCCGGATAAACGCAGTGCCATCCGGCACAATCTTATTCGTCTTCCAGTAATGCCTCGTACGCAGTGGCATCCAGCAGTGATTCGATCTCGCTTTCGTCGCTGGCTTTGATCTTGAAGATCCAGCCGCCGGTATACGGCTCGCTGTTCACCAGTTCCGGGGAGTCGCTGAGCGCGTCATTCACCGCCACAATCTCACCGCCCACTGGCGCATAGATATCGGAAGCCGCTTTTACGGATTCCGCAACCGCGCAGTCGTCGCCCGCGCTAACAGTGGCACCCACTTCTGGCAGGTCAACGAACACCATGTCACCCAGCAGTTCCTGAGCATGTTCGGTGATCCCTACGGTGTAAGAGCCGTCTGCTTCTTTGCGCAGCCATTCGTGTTCTTTACTGTATTTCAGTTCTGCTGGTACGTTGCTCATCAATCAATCTCCAAAAAGGATGAATCACGCGACGGCTTTGCCGTTACGCACAAAAACAGGTTTAGTCACTTTTACCGGCATTTCACGGTTACGGATCTGCACGATTGCCGTCTCGCCAATACCCGCAGGTACGCGCGCCAGTGCAATGCTGTAGCCCAGCGTCGGAGAGAACGTACCACTGGTGATAATGCCTTCATGCGCATTGCCCGCCGCATCGGTGAAACGCACCGGCAGTTCATTACGCAGTACGCCTTTCTCGGTCATTACCAGGCCAACCAGCTGCTGGTGACCTTTTTCACGCTGCATTTCCAGCGCTTCGCGACCAATGAAGTCGCGGTCAGCCGGTTCCCACGCGATGGTCCAGCCCATGTTGGCGGCCAGCGGAGAAATACCCTCGTCCATTTCCTGGCTGTACAGGTTCATACCTGCTTCCAGACGCAGCGTATCGCGCGCGCCCAGACCACATGGCTGTACGCCTGCGTCGACCAGCGCACGCCAGAAATCCGCGGCTTTTTCATTAGGCAGGGCGATTTCATAGCCCGCTTCGCCGGTATAGCCAGTGGTGGCGATAAACAAATCACCCGCCTGCACGCCAAAGAACGGCTTCATGCCTTCTACCGCATGGCGCTGTTCTTCAGTAAACAGCGTGGCTGCTTTAGCCTGAGCATTCGGTCCCTGCACCGCAATCATCGACAAGTCATCACGAACGGTGATGTCGATAGCGTAAGGTTCAGCGTGTTGGGTTATCCAGGAGAGGTCTTTTTCGCGGGTGGCGGAGTTAACAACGAGGCGGAAGAAATCTTCAGTGAAGTAGTAGACGATCAGGTCATCAATCACACCGCCCGACGCATTGAGCATACCGGAGTAAAGGGCTTTACCGGTTTTCGTTAGCTTCGCGACGTCGTTTGCCAGCAGATAACGCAAGAACTCCCGGGTGCGACTGCCGCGCAGGTCGACGATGGTCATGTGCGACACATCAAACATACCGGCATCGGTGCGAACAGCGTGGTGCTCGTCGAGCTGAGAACCGTAATGCAGAGGCATCATCCAGCCATGGAAATCAACCATGCGCGCGCCGCATAGCGTGTGTTGTTCGTACAAAGGAGTCTGTTGAGCCATCTTTTCCTCGTTGAATAAGCGGGGCTATCAACTCTTTCGCGGTGAAATTTTCGCCACGAAACCCAGCACCGCAGCCGCTCCGGGGGCTGCGACGCAAACGTTCTCTTTGTCTTGAACTTACCACTGAAACAGACGCTAAACCATAAGGCAAAATTAACCATCACATTAGCTTATGGCTAAAAATAGCCACATCACCGGCAGAATAAAAAACCAGTTAACCGCCATAAAATCAGAGCAAAAGATAGATAAAACGAAACAAATCGTCATCAATCCATATTAAATGTGGAAAAAATGTCAAAAATGGCGTTATGAGAAAATAGTAATATTAAAAAAACTAATGCGAAAAGAAGCGTGAAATTAGATTATTTCAAATGAGAGAAGCATCCCGGCGCGCAGGCCGGGAGAGGAAAGTGTGACGGGTCTCAAACTCTTAAAATTGTCCTGACGGACGTTAGCGCAACCACTCAGGAAGATCGTTTAATCCCATCGCCTGACGGATGAGTTGTGGTTTTACGCCTGGCAGGGTATCGGCCAGTTTCAGACCAATA
The DNA here is from genome assembly GCF_005280945.1 of Citrobacter sp. wls718. Lineage (NCBI taxonomy): Bacteria > Pseudomonadati > Pseudomonadota > Gammaproteobacteria > Enterobacterales > Enterobacteriaceae > Citrobacter > Citrobacter sp. wls718. The sequence continues at coordinate 60,316 of NZ_SZWV01000021.1, read as the reverse complement.
TCACGCAGCAGTTTCTTCGCTGGGTTCGCGCCAGCAAACAGTTCACGGAACCCCTGCATACCGGCCAGCATCACCGCTGCACTGTGCTTACGGCTACGCTCGTAGCGACGCAGATAGAGGTACTGACCGATGTCTTTCCCCTGGCGTTGCAGACGTTTTAGCTCATCAATCAGCTCCGCAGCATCCATAAAACCGAGGTTAACCCCCTGTCCTGCCAGCGGATGGATGGTATGTGCCGCATCACCGACCAGCGCCAGGCGGTGCGCGGCAAACTGGCGAGCATAGCGCCCCGTTAGCGGAAACACCTGACGTTCACTCTCAACGCGACATAGTCCCAGCCGATTATCAAAGGCGATATTCAGCGCCTGATTAAACGCGTCAACACTTGCCAGTTGCATGCGCTCTGCTTCCTGCGGCGAGAGTGACCAGACGATAGAGCACAAATGCGGATCGCTGAGCGGTAAGAACGCCAGAATGCCTTCGCCATGGAACGCCTGGCGGGCAACTGCACCGTGCGCGTCCTCGGTACGAATGGTTGCCACCAGCGCATGATGGCGATAATCCCAGAAGGTCAGCGGGATATCCGCTTTGTTACGCAACCAGGAGTTTGCGCCGTCCGCGCCAATGACCAGGCGCGCAGTCAGCATCGAGCCATCCTTCAGGGTCAGAAAAGCTTCGTTCTCCCCCCAGGCCACTTGCTGAAGTTCTGCCGGAGCCATTAGCGTAATATCCGCCGACTGCTGCGCCTTTTGCCACAGCGCGTAGTGGACCACCGAATTTTCAACGATATGTCCTAAATGGCTATAGCCCATGCTTTGGTCATCAAATTCGATGCGCCCAAAGCTGTCTTTGTCCCAGACTTCCATCCCGTGGTAACAGCATGCCCGACGGGCGACAATGTCTGACCATACGCCAAGACGGGTCAGTAGTTTTTCGCTGGCGGCGTTAATGGCCGACACGCGAAGCTGAGGAGGTGCATCCGCCGCCAGAGGCTGCGGAACATGTTGTTCTAATACGGCAACGCGTAACCCGCTGCCCTGCAAGCCGCAGGCAACCGCCAGTCCCACCATGCCGCCACCAACAATTGCTACATCAACACTTTGCACTGTTTGCTCCTGAAAACGGGACTATCAAATACCGTAGGCCGGATCAGGCGAAGCCGCCATCCGGCATGATTGCCATTGCATTTT
>NZ_SZWV01000021.1:43070-59116 GCF_005280945.1 Citrobacter sp. wls718 | reverse complement strand
GCGCTACGCTTATCAGGCCTACTGGCTATATTTATCGCGCGACCCAGCCCAGGGTCCGCTCCGCCAACGCATCGCGGGCTGGCGTCAATAATTCCATCGCCATAAGACCCACGTTACGTCCAACAACCAGCGGTGCCCAGCGATTGGCAAACAGATACACCAGGCTGTTGGTCACGCCAATCGTTGTTTCGCGATCGGTCTCACGACGCTGCTGATAGCGCGACAGCACCGCATAATCACCCACGTCTTCGGCTGCAAACTGTGCCTGCGTCAACGTTTCGGCAAGGCTCATGACATCGCGCAGGCCGAGATTAAAACCTTGGCCGGCAATAGGATGCAGGGTCTGCGCCGCATTGCCCACCAGCACGGTGCGATGGCTAATCGCCTTCACCGCGGTGGTTAAAGACAGCGGATAGGCGCTACGTTGACCGGCTTGCGTAATGCGCCCAAGCCGCCAGCCAAACGTCGTTTGCAGTTCGCGACAAAACTGTTCGTCAGACCAGGCCATGATCTCATCTCGCTTTTCCAGCGGATGACACCACACCAGCGAGCAGCGCCCTTCTGACATCGGTAACATGGCCAGCGGGCCATGCTGCGTGAAACGTTCAAACGCTCGTCCGTTATGCGGGACGGAGGTGGTAACGTTGGCAATCACCGCCAGTTGTTCGTAAGGCTGCTGCTGCCAGTCAACGCCGCAGGCGGTCGCCAGCGCAGAGCGTGTGCCGTCAGCGGCTACCAGTACACGACCGGTAATCACCTCGCTATTCTCCAGCGTGACCTCAACGTGCTGCTGGGTGCGCGACACGCTGGCCACCCGGTCAGGGCAATGTAGCGTGACGCCGCGCGCTTTGCGCAACAGCGCAAACAGACGCAGCCCGACGTCATGCAGTTCCACCACCTGACCCAGCGCAGGAATACGGTATTCCTGTGCATCAAGCGTCACACACCCGGCATGTCCACGGTCGCTGACGTGCACCGTTTTGATCGGGGTTGCGCAATCGGCAATGGCCTGCCAGACGCCAATTCGCGCCAGCTGCTGGCAGGTGCCTGCGGCCAACGCAATCGCCCGAGCGTCAAATCCCGGATGGCGGTCAGTATCCGGCTCGCTCGCTTCAATAAGATGGACCGGCAGCGTCCCATGACTCAGCTCTGAAATAGCCAGCGCCAGAGTCGCTCCAACCATACCACCACCGACAATAATCACGCTCATTTCAGTCGCGCCGCAGCCATCAGTGCTTCAATATCATCCGCCTTTTTCACTACGCTGGCGGTGAGGTTTTCATTACCGTCTTCGGTAATCAGGATGTCATCTTCAATACGAATGCCAATTCCGCGATAAGCCGGTGGTACGTCGGCGTCCGGCGCGATATACAGTCCTGGCTCGACGGTAAGCACCATCCCCGGTTCGAGGATACGCGAGCGATCCTGGCCATAAACGCCAACGTCGTGGACATCCAGCCCCAGCCAATGGCTCAGGCCATGCATAAAGATAGGACGCTGCGCGTTGTCGGCAATCAGTTGATCGACATCGCCGTGCAGAATACCCAGTTTTACCAGACCGGTAATCATGATGCGCACCACCTCTCCCGTCACCTCCTGGATGGACGTCCCCGGACGATACAAACGCAGGCTGGTTTCCAGTGACTCCAGCACGATGTCATAGATCTCGCGCTGGGCGGGAGTGAACTTCCCGTTGACCGGGAAGGTGCGGGTAATGTCGCCAGCGTAACCTTTGTATTCGCATCCGGCGTCAATCAGCACCAAATCGCCATCGCGCATTTCACTTTCGTTTTCGGTGTAATGCAGGATGCAGCCGTTTACACCGCTGCCGACAATGGTGTTATAGGAAGGATAACGCGCACCATGACGGGTAAACTCATGATGGATCTCCCCTTCCAGCTGATACTCGAACATTCCCGGACGACATTTTTCCATCGCGCGGGTATGCGCCAGCGCGCTGATTTCACCGGCACGACGCATGATTGCTATTTCTTCCGGCGATTTGAACAGGCGCATCTCGTGCACCATCGGACGCCAGTCGATAATCGCCGCAGGGGCTTTCATATTTTGTCTGGCGCCTTTGCGCAGCTTATCCATCGCCGTAAACACAATCTCATCCGCCCAGGCATATTCGCCCTGGGCGTGGTACACCGTGTCCAGACCGTTAAGCAACTGATGCAGTTGTTGGTTGATTTCGCTGAACGCTAACGCCCGATCAACACCCAGTTTCTCGGGGGCAGCATCTTGTCCCAGACGGCGACCAAACCAGATCTCCGCCGTCAGGTCACGTACCCGGTTGAACAAAACGCTATGGTTATGAGTGTCATTACTTTTAATCAGCACCAGCACGGCTTCAGGTTCGTTAAAACCGGTGAAGTACCAAAAGTCGCTGCTCTGGCGGTACGGATATTCACTGTCCGCACTGCGCGTCGCTTCTGGGGCCGCGAAAATCAGCGCAGCGCTGCCTGGCTGCATGTGCGCCAGTAATGCCTTGCGACGGCGTAAGTATTCTTGCTGAGTCATAACACTCTCCCTGGCGTTCTCGTTACTTAGTGCAGTGTCGGTTTACGTACTTCCGGCGCGGTCGGTTGCTGACGCGTAAACGTGTCATGGCACAACAGCGCAGCAACACGCACGTACTCGATGATCTCTTCAAGCGACATTTCCAGCTCTTCCTGATCTTCGTCTTCGTCATATCCCAACTGGGCGATATTGCGCAGGTCGTCAATCGCTTCGCCGGTTTCACCGGTCACTTTGTCGAGCTTGGGCTGCGTAACCCCGAGGCCCAGCAAAAAGTGATTGACCCAGCCCGCCAGCGCGTCGGCACGATCGAACACGCTGACGCCGTCGCCTTCAGGCAGATAAAGCTGAAAAAGGAAGCCGTCGTCTTCCAGGGCGTCGCTGGTCGCCGCGTGCATTTTGATCAGTGCCTGAGCCAGCTCATGGCCAAAGGCCAAACCTTCATTGGTCAGGTCGTGCAACAGCGGCTGCCATGAGCTGTCGTTGTTGCCGCCGCAAATCATCCCGCTGATCAAACCGTGCATTTCGGCCGGGGTTAATCCAGCCCCTTGTTGGTTCAAAAACTGGCTAACATCGGTGTAACCAGGCATTTCGTTCTGTATGGACATAAGCATTCGTCATCAAAGGGAGGATATTCATGTTATGCTACCACTTTGGGCCCTGGTGGACCAGAAAAGGGCTTGTATGTTCATACCAGGGTAGCTATAGTGTCGCCCCTTCGCGGACCCAAGGTCTGGAGACGAAGGCAGCGCAGTCAATCAGCAGGAAGGTGGCATGTCTGCACAACCCGTCGATATCCAAATTTTTGGCCGTTCACTGCGAGTGAATTGCCCGCCTGAACAACAAGATGCGTTGAATCAGGCTGCGGACGATCTGAATCAGCGATTGCAAGATCTGAAAGTTCGCACTAGAGTCACAAATACTGAGCAGCTGGTTTTCATCGCCGCGTTGAACATCAGCTATGAATTAACTCAGGAAAAAGCGAAGACGCGTGACTACGCGGCGAGCATGGAACAACGTATTCGGATGCTACAACAAACCATTGAACAGGCGTTGCTTGATCAGGGTCGCATAACCGAAAAAACGGGCCAAAACTTTGAATAACACTTTTCGGTTTACTGTGGTAGAGTGACCGTGAAGACAAAATTTCTCTGAGATGTTTGCAAGCGGGCCAGTCCCCTGAGCCGATATTTCATACCACAAGAATGTGGCGCTCCACGGTTGGTGAGCATGCTCGGTTCGTCCGAGAAGCCTTAAAACTGTGACGACACATTCACCTTGAACCAAGGGTTCAAGGGTTACAGCCTGCGGCGGCATCTCGGAGATTCCCTTCTACCTGGCAACAGCCATGACACTACTTTCTGAACTTCCTTTATCCCGGCAAGAAATTCGTCAACTGATTCGGCAACGTCGCCGTGCGCTAACGCCTGAGCAACAACGCCATTTCGGTCAGCAGGCCGCGAGCAGAATGCTGAGCTTCCCCCCTGTTGTACTCGCCCACACCGTGGCGGTATTTCTCTCTTTTGATGGCGAACTTGATACTCAACCGCTGATCGAACAACTGTGGCGTGCGGGCAAGCGTGTCTATCTCCCGGTTCTACATCCGTTTAGCCGCGGTAATTTACTGTTTCTGCACTATCATCCGCACAGTCATCTGGTAACTAACCGACTCAACATCCAGGAGCCGCGACTCGATGTGCGCGACGTTTTGCCGTTATCAAAGCTGGATGTATTGATTACGCCGCTCGTGGCGTTTGATGAAGACGGACAGCGCTTAGGCATGGGCGGTGGTTTTTACGATCGCACGTTACAAAACTGGCAGCAGCATCAAATCCAGCCGGTGGGCTACGCACATGATTGCCAGCGAGTGGAGAAGTTACCGGTCGAAGAGTGGGATATTCCGCTGCCCGCGGTGGTAACACCGTCAAAAGTATGGGAATGGTAGCCTTGAATTGCCAGATGGCGCTACGCTTATCAGACCTACGAATCATCTCGTAGGTCGGTTAAGACGCAGTCGCCACCCGGCACGATGTACCAATAATTAGTACAGCATACGCGCGCGAATCGTTCCCGGAATGGCTTTCATCGCCAGCAGCGCTTTCTCCGCCACATCCTCATCTGCCTCGATATCAATAACCACATACCCCACCTGCGCGGAAGTTTGCAGATACTGCGCGGCAATGTTAACGCCCTGCTCGGCAAAGATTTGGTTCAGCGCGGTCAGCACGCCTGGTCGGTTTTCGTGAATGTGCATTAGACGACGACCACCGTGCAGCGGCAGCGACACTTCCGGGAAGTTAACCGCCGACAGCGTAGAGCCGTTATCGGAATACTTCGTCAGCTTACCTGCCACTTCCAGACCAATGTTTTCCTGCGCTTCCAGCGTTGAACCGCCGATGTGCGGCGTCAGGATCACGTTGTCAAAATCACACAGCGGAGACGTAAACGGATCGCTGTTGCTCGCCGGCTCCGTTGGGAAGACGTCGATTGCTGCGCCGGCCAGATGCTTAGTGGCTAACGCATCGCACAGCGCAGGAATATCAACAACCGTGCCGCGCGCGGCGTTGATCAGCAGCGCACCCGGCTTCATCAGGGCAATCTCTTGTGCGCCCATCATATTCTTGGTGGAGGCATTTTCCGGCACGTGAAGGCTGACCACATCGCTCATATTGAGCAGGTCGGAAAGATGCTGTACCTGGGTGGCGTTACCCAGCGGGAGTTTGTTTTCAATATCATAGAAATAGACGTGCATCCCCAGCGATTCCGCCAGAATGCCCAACTGGGTACCAATGTGGCCGTAACCGATAATCCCCAGTTTTTTGCCACGCGCTTCAAAAGAGCCGGTAGCCAGTTTGTTCCACACGCCACGGTGCGCCTTAGCGTTCGCTTCCGGCACGCCGCGCAGCAGCAGCAACAGTTCGCCAATTACCAGTTCGGCAACGGAGCGGGTGTTAGAGAATGGTGCGTTAAACACGGGGATCCCGCGTTTTGCCGCCGCCCCCAGATCAACCTGATTGGTGCCAATACAGAAGCAGCCAATCGCAACCAGTTTCTCTGCGGCGTCAATCACATCTTCAGTCAGATGAGTACGGGATCGCAGGCCAATAAAATGGGCATCACGGATGGACTCTTTCAGCTGTTCAGTGTCCAGAGCGCCTTTGTGAAACTCGATGTTGGTGTAACCTGCCGCACGAAGGCTTTCCAGTGCTTTTTGATGCACACCTTCAACCAGCAGAAACTTAATCTTTTCTTTCTCCAGTGATACCTTTGCCATTTCCCCGACCCTGTCTTTTTTTAGTTCAATCTGATGTGTTGTGTGTGGGATTTTCATCCGCCTCTTCAACATATCAAAAAAAAATATTGCGGCAATATGAACGTTTGCGTCGTCGTGCTGAAGAAGTGTCATTCAGCGGGAAATGTCAGAGTAAAATTCTGGTGATAACTTTTTCTTTGGAGGGATCGGCAGGACAATATTGTAAACGTGACACAAGTCACCAAATTTGCCCTGCCAAAATTTTTTTAACGACAGAAGATCCCGGTCGTCAGATCATTTTACGATAGTTTTCACGCCATCTGCTGTGCCGATCAGCGCAACGTCCGCCCCACGGTTGGCAAACAGACCCACGGTCACAACGCCCGGGATTGCGTTGATGGCGTTTTCCATCGCCACAGCGTCAAGGATCTCCAGACCGTGCACGTCAAGGATGACGTTGCCGTTATCAGTAATCACACCCTGACGGTATTCAGGACGACCGCCCAGCTTCACCAACTGACGAGCAACCGCACTACGCGCCATCGGGATCACTTCTACCGGCAGCGGGAAGTTACCCAGAATATCGACTTCTTTGGACGCGTCGGCGATGCAGATAAATTTCTTAGCGACGGAGGCAATGATCTTTTCGCGGGTCAGCGCTGCGCCGCCGCCTTTGATCATTTGCATGTGACCGTTGATTTCGTCCGCGCCATCAACGTACACGCCAAGGCTGTCCACTTCGTTAAGATCGAACACGTGGATACCGAGGCTTTTGAGTTTTTCAGTGGAAGCGTCCGAACTGGACACTGCGCCTTCAATCTGGCCTTTCATGGTGCCCAGCGCATCAATAAAGTGTGCGGCTGTTGAACCGGTACCTACGCCCACAATGGTGCCGGGCTGTACATACTGAAGTGCCGCCCATCCTACTGCTTTTTTCAGTTCATCCTGCGTCATGATCGTTTCGCCTGTGGTGTGAATGTGGTGTGGAAATTCACGCGCATTATAGAACATTGCGTAGAAAAATGTCCCCACACCCGCTCGCAGACGGCGGATTTCGTCTGTACCCAACCTAAAATTGTGTCATAGTGCAGAACACGCAAAAATATCAGGAGTACGTCAGAGCAATGAAACGTCCGGACTACAGAACACTACAAGCACTGGATGCGGTTATTCGTGAACGGGGATTTGAGCGCGCTGCGCAAAAGCTATGCATCACACAATCCGCGGTTTCACAACGCATAAAACAGCTTGAGAATATGTTCGGACAACCGCTGCTGGTGCGTACCGTACCGCCTCGCCCAACCGAGCAAGGGCAAAAGTTGCTGGCACTGTTGCGTCAGGTTGAACTGCTGGAAGACGAGTGGCTGGGAGATGAACAAACCGGCTCGACGCCGCTGCTGCTCTCCCTGGCCGTCAACGCCGACAGTCTGGCCACCTGGCTACTCCCGGCGCTGGCCCCTGTGCTGGCAAACTCACCGATTCGTCTGAACCTGCAGGTTGAAGATGAAACACGCACTCAGGAACGCCTGCGTCGCGGTGAAGTGGTGGGCGCGGTGAGTATTCAACATCAGGCGCTACCAAGCTGTCTGGTGGATAAACTCGGCGCGCTGGACTACCTGTTTGTCGGCTCAAAACCTTTTGCCGAGCGCTACTTTCCGAATGGCGTCACCCGTTCTGCCCTGCTAAAAGCGCCGGCGGTTGCGTTTGACCATCTCGACGACATGCATCAGGCTTTTCTGCAACAAAACTTCGATCTGCCACCGGGCAGCGTGCCGTGCCACATCGTTAACTCGTCGGAAGCCTTTGTGCAGCTGGCGCGCCAGGGGACAACCTGCTGCATGATCCCACACCTGCAGATCGAGAAAGAGCTGGAAAGCGGCGAGCTTATCGACTTAACGCCAGGCCTGTTCCAGCGTCGGATGCTCTATTGGCATCGCTTTGCACCGGAAAGCCGCATGATGCGCAACGTCACCGATGCGCTGCTGGCCTACGGACACAATGTGCTGCGTCAGGATTAAAGCATTTATTGCCCCTGAGTGCCGGATGGTGGCGTAACGCCTTATCCGGCCTACAACCTTATACCCTCTTTTCATGCTATTCCCTCCACGTCTTTGAAATCCATCACAAAATAAAACACACCACGCGGCAAAAAACGACGTCTTATTGGCTATTTTTTGCTGGCGACAAGCCAGCTGAAAAAGCTCACCGTATTCGCAAAGATTCAACTTATTGCGTAATACGGAGCAAAAAATGGCCAATATGCAGGCGTGGCAAACGCTCGCCAACAAAGAACTCAGCCGACGGGAAAAAACCGTCGACTCGCTGGTAAAACAGACGGCAGAAGGGATTGCCATTAAGCCGCTGTACACCGAGGCTGATCTCGACAACCTGGAAGTGACGGGCACCCTCCCCGGCCTGGCGCCTTACGTTCGTGGCCCACGCGCCACCATGTATACCGCGCAGCCGTGGACTATTCGCCAGTACGCCGGGTTCTCTACCGCCAAAGAATCTAACGCGTTTTATCGCCGCAATCTCGCCGCCGGACAAAAAGGGCTTTCCGTCGCCTTTGACCTCGCCACCCATCGCGGCTACGACTCAGATAACCCGCGCGTGGCAGGCGACGTCGGCAAAGCGGGCGTGGCTATAGATACCGTCGAAGATATGAAGGTACTGTTCGACCAGATCCCACTGGATAAGATGTCGGTATCCATGACCATGAACGGCGCGGTACTCCCGGTGATGGCGTTTTATATCGTGGCAGCGCAGGAGCAAGGCGTCGCGCCAGAGCTGCTCACTGGCACGATACAAAACGATATTCTGAAAGAGTATCTATGCCGCAACACCTATATTTACCCACCCAAGCCCTCTATGCGCATTATCGCTGACATCATTGCCTGGTGTTCTGACAATATGCCGCGCTTTAATACCATCAGCATCAGCGGATATCACATGGGTGAAGCGGGTGCCAACTGCGTGCAGCAGGTGGCGTTTACCCTGGCCGACGGGATTGAGTACATCAAGGCCGCGCTGTCCGCCGGACTGAAAATTGATGATTTCGCCCCACGACTGTCATTCTTCTTCGGCATTGGCATGGATCTGTTTATGAATGTCGCCATGCTGCGCGCCGCGCGTTATCTGTGGAGCGAGGCGGTCAGCGGTTTTGGCGCCACCAACCCAAAATCCCTGGCGCTACGAACCCACTGTCAGACCTCCGGCTGGAGCCTGACCGAGCAGGATCCGTACAACAACGTGGTGCGCACCACCATCGAAGCGCTGGGTGCAACCCTGGGCGGTACTCAGTCTTTGCACACCAACGCCTTTGATGAAGCGCTCGGCCTGCCAACTGACTTTTCCGCCCGCATCGCGCGCAATACGCAGATCATCATTCAGGAGGAGTCGGAGATCTGCCGCACCGTCGATCCGCTGGCCGGATCGTATTATGTGGAGTCGCTGACCGATCAGATCGTTAAGCAAGCACGGGCGATCATCGAACAGATCGATGAAGCGGGTGGAATGGCGAAAGCGATAGAAGCGGGGTTACCAAAACGGATGATCGAAGAAGCTTCCGCCCGCGAACAATCACTCATCGACCAGGGCCAGCGCGTTATCGTTGGCGTGAACAAATACAAGCTGGATAAAGAAGACGCCACGTCGGTATTGGAAATCGACAACGTCAAGGTGCGCAACGAGCAGATTGCCTCGCTGCAACACATCCGCGCGACCCGTGACGATATTGCGGTGAAAGCCACGCTGAAAGCTTTGACCCACGCGGCGCGGCACAATGAAAACCTGCTCGCCGCCGCAATAGATGCCGCGCGCGTTCGCGCCACGCTGGGTGAAATCTCTGACGCACTGGAGTCCGCTTTTGACCGTTACCTGGTACCCAGCCAGTGTGTTACCGGAGTGATTGCGCAAAGCTACCACCAGTCTGAAAAATCCGCCGACGAGTTTGACGCCATTGTTGCGCAAACTGAAAAATTTCTCGCCGATAACGGCCGCCGCCCGCGCATTCTGGTCGCTAAGATGGGTCAGGACGGTCACGATCGCGGCGCCAAAGTGATCGCCAGTGCCTATTCCGATCTCGGTTTCGATGTTGACCTCAGCCCGATGTTCTCCACGCCGGAAGAAATCGCTCGCCTGGCGGTAGAAAACGATGTGCACGTGGTTGGCGCCTCTTCACTGGCGGCGGGTCATAAAACGTTGATCCCCGAACTGGTGGCGGCGCTCAAAAGCTGGGGGCGCGAGGACATTTGCGTGGTAGCCGGCGGCGTCATCCCACCGCAGGATTACGCCTTCCTGCAAGCGCGCGGTGTCGCCGCTATTTATGGTCCCGGTACGCCGATGCTCGACAGCGTACGCGATGTATTAACCCGCATTGGTCAGCACCATGATTAGCAGCGCCACGCTGGCTGATAGCATCCAGCGTTTACGTCTGGGGGAGCGCGCCACGCTCGCCCAGGCCATGACGCTGGTCGAGAGCCAGCATCCGCGTCATCAGCTACTCAGCACACAGCTGCTGGACGCCATTATACCGTTCACCGGTAACGCCCTGCGTCTGGGCATTACCGGTACGCCGGGCGCGGGGAAAAGCACCTTTCTGGAAGCCTTTGGCATGCTACTGATCCGTAAGGGATTGCGGGTGGCGGTGATCGCTGTCGATCCCAGCAGTCCGGTCAGCGGCGGTAGCATTCTGGGCGATAAAACCCGTATGACGGAACTGGCGCGTGCGGATGCCGCGTTTATTCGACCGGTTCCTTCCAGCGGGCATTTGGGCGGTACCAGCCAGCGCGCCCGGGAATTAATGCTGCTGTGCGAAGCGGCAGGCTTCGACGTAGTGATCGTCGAAACCGTCGGCGTTGGGCAGTCCGAAACAGAAGTCGCCAGCATGGTTGATTGCTTTCTCTCGCTGCAAATAGCCGGCGGTGGTGACGATCTGCAGGGCATCAAAAAAGGCATCATGGAGATGGCGGATCTGGTCATCATCAACAAGGATGACGGGGACAACCGCGCCAACGTCGCCATCACCCGCCATATGTACGATTCCGCCCTGCACATTCTACGCCGCAAGTATGACGAGTGGCAGCCGCAGTCTCTGGCCTGCAGCGCGCAGGAAAAACGCGGCATTGAAGAAATCTGGCAGGCCATCATCGATTTTAAAACATGCCTTACAGCCAGCGGTCGGCTGGAAAAAGTCCGCCAGCAGCAGGCGGTGGACTGGTTACAGAAACAGGCCGAAGAAGAGGCGCTGCACCTGTTATTTTCCCGCACTGATTTCGATCGCTATTTCCAGCAAACGCTGCGCTCGGTCAGGAACAATGACCTTTCGCCACGTACCGGCCTGCGACACATCAGCGAATTTATCCAACATCATTACTTTGATTAAAGAGAACATTATGTCCTATCAATACGTCAACGTCGTCATCATCCAGAAAGTCGCGGTCATTGAATTCAACTATGCCCGCAAGCTTAACGCCTTGAGCAAAGTGTTTATTGACGATCTTATGCTGGCGCTGAACGATCTCAATCGTCCAGAAATTCGCTGTATTATTCTGCGCGCACCGAGCGGGGCCAAAGTGTTCTCTGCTGGACATGATATTCATGAACTCCCTACCGGACGTCGCGATCCGCTGTCCTATGACGATCCGCTGCGCCAGATCACCCGCATGATCCAAAAGTACCCGAAACCTATTATCTCGATGGTTGAAGGCAGCGTCTGGGGCGGTGCATTCGAGATGATCATGAGTTCCGATCTCATCATCTCTGCCGAGACCTCGACGTTCTCGATGACGCCGGTCAATCTCGGCGTGCCGTATAACCTGGTGGGTATTCACAACCTGACCCGTGATGCGGGTTTTCATATCGTCAAAGAGCTGATTTTCACCGCTCTACCGATTACCGCCCAGCGCGCGCTGGCGGTAGGTATTCTCAACCATGTGGTCGCCGTCGACGAGCTGGAAGATTTTACTCTGCAAATGGCGCATCACATCTCAGAAAAAGCGCCGCTGGCGATTGCCGTGATCAAAGAAGAACTGCGCGTGCTGGGCGAAGCGCACACCATGAATTCCGATGAATTTGAACGCATCCAGGGCATGCGCCGTGCGGTTTACGACAGCAATGACTATCAGGAAGGGATGAATGCGTTTTTAGAAAAACGGAAACCGAATTTCGTCGGCCATTAATCGCGGTCAGCTAAAGGAAAAGCCATGAAACGGATGAGCGCCGAACAGGCGGCAGAAATTATTCAGCATGATGATATGGTGGCGTTCAGCGGCTTTACACCTGCGGGTTCACCAAAGGCGTTACCCGCAGCGATTGCCCGGCAAGCCAGCGAACTGCATCAGGTCGGGCAGCCTTTTCAGATCCGCCTGCTGACCGGCGCGTCAATTAGCGCTGCCGCAGATGACGCGCTCTCTGAGGCGGATGCCGTTTCCTGGCGCGCGCCTTATCAAACCTCATCAGGCCTGCGTCAGAAAATTAATCAAGGCCAGGTGCGGTTTGTCGATCTCCATCTCAGTGAAGTCGCACAGATGGTTAATTACGGCTTCTTTGGCGAGATTGATGTTGCTGTTATAGAGGCCTCAGCCATTGCGCCGGACGGCAGGATCTGGCTGACCAGCGGGATCGGCAATGCGCCAACCTGGCTGCTACGGGCGAAAAAAGTCATTATTGAGCTGAATCATTATCACAATCCACGCGTAGCGGAACTGGCCGACATTGTGATACCAGGCGCGCCGCCGCGTCGTAACAGCGTCCCCATTTTTCATACCATGGATCGCATCGGCAGCCAGTGCGTCCAGATAGACCCGAAAAAAATCGTCGCTCTGGTGGAAACGAACCTGCCCGATGCCGGCAGTGCGTCGGATAAAACCAATCCGCTCTGCCAGCAAATTGCCGATAACGTGGTGAGCTTTCTGCTGGCGGAAATGGCGCACAAACGTATTCCACCTGAGTTTCTTCCCTTGCAAAGCGGCGTCGGCAATATTAATAACGCGGTGATGGCGCGGCTGGGCGAGAATCCGGAAATTCCCCCCTTTATGATGTACTCCGAGGTACTGCAGGAGTCGGTCGTAAATCTGCTGGAAACGGGCAAGATTACCGGTGCCAGCGCCTCCAGCCTGACGATTTCCGCCGCCTCACTGCAGAAGATATATGCCAATATGGATTTCTTCGCCAACCGCATTGTGCTGCGCCCGCAGGAGATCTCCAATAACCCGGAGATCATCCGCCGCCTGGGGGTGATTGCGCTAAATGTCGGCCTGGAGTTTGATATCTATGGTCATGCCAATTCCACGCATGTTGCAGGGGTAAACCTGATGAACGGCATCGGCGGCAGCGGGGATTTTGAGCGCAACGCCTATCTGTCTATTTTTATGGCCCCGTCGATTGCCAAAGACGGGAAAATCTCGACGATCGTCCCGATGTGCAGCCACGTCGATCACAGCGAACACAGCGTCAAAGTAATCGTTACCGAACAAGGGATTGCCGATCTGCGTGGGTTATCGCCGCTGCAACGAGCGCACACCATCATCGACAACTGCGCGCACCCGCTGTACCGCGACTACCTGCATCGCTATCTGGAACAGGCACCCGGCGGGCATATTCATCACGATCTCAGCCACGCATTTGATCTGCACCGCAACCTGCTCGAAACAGGATCAATGCTGGGTTAATCTGCCGTACCGTCACGATCTTCAGCAATATGCTGGAGCATCGTGGCGGTATAACGATGATTTTTCAGAGAATAGAGAAATTCCTGCATGTACATCGGGCTGCCGGGCGCATCAAAATATTTCAGCGTTGCCGGATTCACCAGCCGCCAGGCAAAATGGGGGATCACCGTCAGAAAATGTCCGCGCTCCACTGCACTCACCTTAGCCATAAAGCTATATGGACGATAGATAATGGTTGGATTGATCCCACTGGGCCGCATGTAGGCATCCAGCATGGCTTCAAAATTGGCGCGGTTCTGGAAGCGCATTTGCAGCCAGGGTAATTCCCGCAGCAGATCCTGAGGCTGCTTTTCTTCGTAACGGCGGGACACCAGGAACCCCAGGCGCAGGGGAGGCAGTTCGCTCACCGCCAGATTTTCCAGCTCCTGAACGCGCGAAGAAACATGCTGCGGCGAAATAATAAAATCCAGCTGTCGGTCGAACAGATTATCAATCACCCCATTCTCACTGAATTCAACGGCCTGAGCCGTCACGCCTTCATATTTATCACCAAGGCTAATCAACTGGTCGAAAATGATGGTCGGATAGGTATTATCGATGCCAATAACGATTTCACGCGAACGACGCGAGGAAGTATGGATTTCGTTATCAATGGCGGACAAACGCTGATAGACGGGAAACAGTTTTTGATACAGCTCCTGCCCGGCTTTGTTGAGACTGATGTTGTTGTCTTTACGGGTAAACAGCGTATAGCCGATTTGATCTTCCAGTGCAGCAATGCTTTTGCCAAAGGGCGATGCGGTCATGTGGATTTTTTCTGCTGCTCTGGCGATATTATTGGTTTGCGCCAGCAGAATAAAATTACGCATCTTTTTCGAGATAAAAATATCCATAGTCACCTCATAAAATCACTATGGCATATCCTCATGCAGCCCCAAAAAAGACGCACGACGCGGTCGCATTTTTACAGTTGATCACATAAAAAACCCGGCTGAAAAGCCGGGTCTGAAAAGATTACTGCGTTTTGGCAGGTGTTGCCGCTGGCTGACTTGCCGCAGGCTCTATCTGGAAGACCACATCGACCTGATCGTCAAACTGAATGACCGGCTGCTCGTAGGTTTCCTGCGCCGATGCTGCAGGCGCTGCGTCGGCTTTCATCATCCGTACCATTGGGCTTGGCTGATAATTCGACACGTGGTAGCGCACGCTGTAAACCGGGCCGAGTTTGCTGTTAAAGCCCGCCGCCAGTTGTTCAGCCTGATGAATCGCATCATCAATGGCCGCTTTACGCGCTTTATCTTTGTAGGCATCCGGCTGGGCAACACCCAGCGACACTGAACGAATCTCGTTCAGACCCGCTTTCAGCGCGCCATCCAGCAGCGCGTTGAGTTTGTCCAGTTGACGCAGAGTCACCTCAACGGTGCGCACCGCACGATAGCCTTTAAGTACGCTTTTACCATTCTGGTAATCGTAATCCGGCTGGGTACGCAGGTTTGCAGAGCTGATGTCTTTTTTCGCTATCTGGTTTTGTTCCAGGAAGGAAAGGTATTGCGCGACGCGTTCGTCAGCCTGTTTCTTTGCTGAGGCCGCATCCTTTGCCGCCACGTTGACTTCAATTGCCAGCGTCGCAATATCAGGTGTCGCGTCCACGCTTGCCGTTCCGGAAGTCACGATGTGCGGTCCATTCGGCAATTCATTTGCCTGTACTGAGAGTGCACTGAATCCGACTAATGCCGCCAGGGCCATTATTTTGAACTTCACTGTCGTTCCTCCATGTTTCATTATTTACCCCGAAACTCAAGGCGCATGCAGGCAAGCTTAGCGGATCTCAGCCTGTTGTCCATCAGACAACACTTAGTTGAACAGCGCATCTACGTGCGCAACGCCTTCTTTTGCCAGTTGAAAAGCAATAAACCACATCACGAGTCCCACCAGCGTATTGATGATTCGTTGTGCTTTGGCGGTGCGCAGACGCGGCGCCAGCCAGGCCGCCAGCAGCGCCAGGCCAAAGAACCACAGGAACGATGCGCTAACAGTACCCAGAGCAAACCAGCGCTTCGGCTCGACGTCCAGTTGACCACCAAGGCTGCCCAGCACCACGAAGGTATCGAGATAGACATGCGGGTTAAGCCACGTCACCGCCAGCATCGTAGCGATAATTTTCCAGCGCCCCTGCTTCATCACCTCGGCACTGGCCAGCTCCAGATTACTGCTCATCGCCGTTTTTAACGCGCCGAAACCGTACCAGAGTAAGAACGCCACACCGCCCCAGGTTACCAGCGCCATCAGCCATGGCGATTGCATCAGCAAGGCGCTGCCGCCAAAGATCCCCGCGCAGATCAGCAGTAAATCGCTGATGGCACAAAGTAAGGCGATCATAATGTGATACTGGCGACGAATACCCTGATTCATCACGAAAGCATTTTGCGGACCGAGCGGAAGTATCATCGCTGCGCCAAGCGCAAGCCCTTGAAAATAATATGATAACACGTTGAATATCCCGAACTGCTTCTCTTAAGTGCAGACTATAACGCGGGATAATCATTAGCGGAAATTGATAATATTAATCAGGTATAAGAGGAATTAATACCCGGAGGGAAAAC
>NZ_SZWV01000021.1:41968-43034 GCF_005280945.1 Citrobacter sp. wls718 | reverse complement strand
ACGCCTTATCCGGCCTACAGGTTTTGTAGGCCCGGTAAGCGGTAGCGCCACCGGGCTCGCGATTATTCTGCCGCGTTTGCTTTCACGCGCTTGAAATTCACATCCATTTGCGGATACGGGAAGCTGATGCCGTGAGCATCAAACTCACGCTTAATGCGTTCCAGTACGTCCCAGTAGACGCTTTGCAGATCGCTGCTGTTGCTCCAGACGCGAACCACGAAATTAATCGAGGACGCCCCGAGCTCATTCAGGCGCACCGTCATTTCACGGTCTTTCAGGATACGCTCGTCAGACTGAATGATATCGGTGAGGATTTGTTTAACCTGGTCGATATCAGAGTCATACGCCACCCCGATAATAAATTCGTTGCGACGAACCGGTTCGCGAGAGAAGTTAATGATATTACCGGCAATAATTTTCCCGTTGGGGATCACCACAATTTTGCCGTCTACGGTACGCATGGTGGTAGAGAAAATCTGCACATTGAGCACGGTACCCGCTACGCCGCCAAGATCGACATATTCGCCTGCGCGGAACGGACGGAACATCACCAGCAGAACGCCTGCGGCGAGGTTAGACAGCGAGCCTTGCAACGCCAGACCGACGGCTAAACCGGCGGCACCGAGCACGGCGATAACAGAGGCTGTCTGCACGCCCACGCGGCCCAGCGCAGCAATCAACGTAAAGGCAATAATACCGTAACGCACCAGCGCAGAGAGAAAATCAGCCACGGTCGCATCAATTTGACGCGCCACCATCACACGGTTAATGGTGTTGGACACAACCCGAGCCACAATCATCCCGATGATGACAATAGCGATAGCCGCAACGATGTTGACGGCATAGCTCAACAGCAGCTCCTGGTTACGCACCAGCCAGGTACCCGCACCGTTTATGCTGTCGACAACATTCAAATCTTCCATTCACTATTCCTTTTTTGCTTACCCAAACGGGAGAAAGAAAGCCGCCCCACCGGGACGGGCAATTTGACAAGGGTAAACAATAAACGCCATTTTTGCCAAATAGATCACATAATTCTCTGTCGACTACCGCGAGAAATGACAAT
>NZ_SZWV01000021.1:8045-41940 GCF_005280945.1 Citrobacter sp. wls718 | reverse complement strand
AAAAAGGCCCGCATTTGCGGGCCTGATGTCATGTTGAACAGCGTAAATTACAGAACGTCAACCGCGTTCAGTTCTTTGAAAGCCTGTTCCAGACGGGTGATCATGGTTGCCTGACCAGCACGCAGCCATACGCGCGGATCGTAGTATTTCTTGTTCGGCTGATCTTCGCCTTTCGGGTTACCCAACTGACCCTGCAGGTAAGCTTCGTTTGCTTTGTAGTAGTTCAGAACACCTTCCCAGGTCGCCCATTGGGTATCGGTATCGATGTTCATTTTCACTACGCCGTAGCTTACGGAGTCTTTGATTTCCTGAGCAGTAGAACCGGAACCGCCGTGGAAGACGAAGTTCAGGCTGTTGTGCGGCAGGTTATGTTTCTTAGAAACATAGTCCTGAGAGTCACGCAGGATAGTCGGGGTCAGAACCACGTTACCTGGTTTGTACACGCCGTGTACGTTACCGAAGGATGCCGCGATAGTGAAACGCGGGCTGATTTTGCTCAGCTCGGTGAACGCGTAATCAACGTCTTCTGGCTGGGTGTACAGTGCAGAAGCGTCCATGTGGCTATTGTCCACGCCGTCTTCTTCGCCACCGGTGCAACCCAGTTCGATTTCCAGAGTCATGTCCATTTTGGACATGCGCGCCAGGTATTTGGAGCAGATTTCGATGTTCTCTTCCAGAGACTCTTCCGACAGGTCGATCATGTGAGAAGAGAACAGCGGTTTGCCGGTTGCTGCGAAGTGTTTTTCACCCGCGTCCAACAGACCGTCGATCCACGGCAGCAGTTTCTTCGCGCAGTGGTCAGTGTGCAGGATAACCGGAACACCGTAGTGTTCAGCCATCTGGTGAACGTGATGCGCACCAGAGATAGCACCGAGGATTGCCGCGCCCTGAGGAACGTCAGACTTCACGCCTTTACCCGCGATGAATGCAGCGCCACCGTTGGAGAACTGAACGATTACCGGTGCTTTAACTTTTGCAGCGGTTTCCAGAACGGCGTTGATGGAGTCGGTACCGACGCAGTTAACAGCTGGCAGTGCAAAGTTGTTTTCTTTTGCTACCTGGAAAACTTTCTGTACGTCGTCGCCAGTGATGACGCCCGGTTTTACGAAATCAAAAATTTTAGACATGTTACGTAGTCCTGTATCTGTATCTTCGACCGTTGAAGAAGGTTCGCGAGCGTTTAAGCGCGCTGAAAAACAGGCGGGTCACCCCGCCTGAACTGAATTACTTCTTAGCACGCTCTTCGAGCATGGCTACTGCTGGCAGAACTTTGCCTTCCACGAACTCGAGGAATGCGCCGCCACCAGTGGAGATGTAGGAGATTTTGTCAGCGATGCCGAACAGGTCGATAGCCGCCAGGGTGTCGCCGCCGCCAGCGATAGAGAATGCTTCGCTGTCGGCAATGGCGTTAGCCACGATTTCAGTCCCTTTGCGGAAGTTCGGGAATTCAAACACGCCAACCGGGCCGTTCCACAGAATGGTTTTTGCATTCTTCAGGATTTCAGCCAGCTGCTGTGCAGATGCGTCACCGATATCCAGGATCTGCTCGTCTTCTTTCACGTCGTTAACAGATTTCAGCGTTGCAGGCGCAGTTTCAGAGAACTCAGTTGCTACGCGAACGTCAGCCGGTACCGGGATGTCGCAGAGAGTCAGCAGGCGCTTAGCTTCATCAACCAGGTCTGCTTCGTACAGGGATTTACCCACGTTGTGGCCTTGCGCGGCAACGAAGGTGTTGGCGATACCACCGCCGACGATCAGCTGATCAGCAATTTTAGACAGAGAGTCCAGAACGGTCAGTTTGGTAGAAACTTTAGAACCACCAACGATAGCAACCATCGGACGAGCCGGTTCTTTCAGAGCTTTACCCAGTGCGTCCAGCTCAGCGGCCAGCAGCGGACCCGCGCAAGCAACGTCAGCGAATTTCGCGATACCGTGAGTAGAAGCCTGCGCACGGTGAGCCGTACCGAAAGCATCCATGACGAATACATCGCACAGTGCAGCGTATTTTTTAGACAGTGCTTCGTCGTCTTTCTTCTCGCCTTTGTTAAAGCGAACGTTTTCCAGAACCACCAGTTCACCGGCTGCAACGTCAACGCCGTCGAGGTAATCTTTTACCAGACGAACCGGGTTAGACAGTTTGTCTTTCAGGTAGTTAACAACCGGCAGCAGAGAGAATTCTTCGTTGTACTCGCCTTCGGTAGGACGACCCAGGTGGGAAGTTACCATCACTTTTGCACCCTGTTTCAGGGCCAGTTCGATGGTCGGCAGAGACGCACGGATACGCGCATCGCTGGTTACTTTCCCTTCTTTAACTGGTACGTTCAGATCCGCACGGATAAAAACACGTTTACCAGCAAGATCCAGATCGGTCATCTTAATTACAGACATGGTGAATCCTCTCGTTGATTCTTAAAGTTTTGCAAGCGCTCACGCGCCTTACCTGAAACCAATAGCAGCCATCGCTAACGTTGTGTCGAGCATGCGGTTAGCAAAGCCCCATTCATTATCGCACCAGACCAATGTTTTGATCAGGTGAGCACCACTTACGCGCGTTTGCGTACCATCAACGATGGCGCTGTGCGGGTCGTGGTTAAAATCTACAGAGACCAACGGTAATTCCGTATAGTCAACTATACCATGAAATGCACCTTGTGCTGCTTTTTGCAGCAACTGGTTGACTTCACTCGCTTTTACTGGTTTTTTCACCGTCACGCTTAAGTCGATCGCCGTCACATTTATGGTCGGTACACGCACCGCAATCGCTTCAAAACGATCGTTAAATTGTGGAAAAATTCGTGTGATCCCCGCCGCCAGTTTGGTATCAACGGGAATAATCGACTGACTGGCTGCTCGCGTACGACGCAGGTCGGGATGATAGGCATCAATAACCTGTTGATCGTGCATCGCGGAGTGGATCGTCGTAACGGTGCCGGACTCGATGCCGTAAGCATCATCCAACAATTTAATAACGGGAATAATGCAATTCGTGGTGCAGGAGGCGTTGGAAACGATCCGGTCTTCAGCGCGCAGCTGATCCTGATTAACGCCAAACACAACGGTTGCGTCGATGTCGTGACTACCAGGATGTGAAAAGAGCACTTTTTTTGCACCTGCGGCAATATGCGCTTCGCCGTGTTCGCGGCTACCGAAGACCCCCGTACAGTCCAGCACGACGTCAACACCCAGTTCGCGCCACGGAAGCGCATCGAGTGTTCGCTCATGCAGAATGCGAATCGCGTCGTCGCCAACAATGAGCTGGTCGCGTTCCTGGCGAACATCCCAGGCAAAACGTCCATGGCTGGTGTCATATTTCAACAAATGCGCCATGCCTTCAGCACTCGCCAATTCGTTGATGGCCACCACGGTGATTTCCGCCCGACGCCCGGATTCATACAAAGCACGAACCACGTTGCGCCCGATGCGACCGAAACCATTAATCGCTACGCGTACGGTCATAGGTCTCCTGCAAGGATTTCTCAGAAACGATGTGGCTGACAGAGTAATGCAGCAAATCGCTCAGGGAAACCTTACCTGTCGCAAACTGCGACTGTTTGATTAATTGTCGAACATTTAATCGACTGAAACGCTTCAGCTAGAATAAGCGAAACAAGGAATAAAAGGAATGATTGTCCAGCAACAGAACACCGTTATCTGACTTACATCACATTTTAACGCTCTGCCCCGCTAAATTTATTCCATATTCCTGAATTGCGAATAAGCGTAGCAAGATTATTTCGTTGCCGTGTCACAAATCCTGATTTATATCAGAAAGCACCCTAGCCAGCGTCTATATTATCAGCGCTACGTCCGAGTCTCGGAGTCCCTCAACCTATGGTCACATACTCTCCTCACGCCTCTGCAGCTCGCTTTCATGCGCTGCGTTTACTCCCTGGCCAGGAAGTCTTTTCCCGACTGCACGATTTTATCCAACAGCATCAATTACATGCCGCCTGGATTGCCGGTTGTACCGGAAGTTTAACCCACGTTGCCTTACGCTTCGCGGGTCAGGAAGAAACCACATTGCTCACCGGCACCTGGGAAATTATCTCCCTGAACGGCACGCTGGAACTGACCGGCGAACACCTGCATCTTGCGGTTTCTGACCCACAGGGCGCGATGTTGGGAGGCCACATGATGCCGGGCTGTACCGTGCGAACCACGCTGGAACTGGTGATTGGCGAACTCACAGAGCTGGCGTTTAGCCGCCAACCTTGTGTCGTTTCCGGCTATGACGAACTGGTTATCACATCCCGTTAACGCTTCACTTTAAAGAGGTTTTCTATGGCGCGTCGCCAATTTTCCAGCCAGTCACTGGTACTGATTGTTATTGCCATCGCCATCAATATGGTCGGTGGACAGCTCATCAGCATGGTGAAACTGCCTATTTTTCTCGACTCCATCGGCACCATTATCAGCGCGGTGCTATTAGGCCCGATTGTGGGAATGTTAACGGGATTACTCACCAACCTGCTGTGGGGGTTACTCACCGATCCGATCGCTGCCGCCTTCGCGCCGGTAGCTATGGTTATCGGGCTGGTCGCAGGATGGCTGGCACGAGCAGGATGGTTTCGTACCTTACCGAAAGTAGTGACCAGCGGCGTCATCATTACCCTGGCCGTCACTGTCGTTGCCGTGCCTATCCGCACCACCTTGTTTGGCGGCGTGACCGGCAGCGGCGCTGATTTATTTGTTGCCTGGATGCACTCGGTTGGCGAGGGTCTGGTTGAGTCGGTGGCTGTCACGGTGATTGGCGCCAATCTGGTAGATAAAATTCTCACCGCCGTGATTGTTTGGGTACTGTTGCGCCAGCTTCCATTGCGCACCACACGTCATTTTCCAACGATGTCTGCTGTGCGCTAAATGCACCCGTTTACCTCGTTAACCCTGTGGGCGCTGGCCGCATGTTCCACATTGCTGCTACCCGCGGGAATACCGCTTACCGTTTACAGCACGGTCATGTTCCTGTTCTTACTCTGTATGCCAGCCACGCGTCCCCGGGCGAAATATGTCGTCTGGTTGATGGTGCCCCTGGGCGTTGGATTGTGGCTGGTCCACGGTGGCTGGTTGACCGAATGGATAAGCGGACAACCGCGCACGCCACAACGGTGGGCCGATGCCATCACGCTGTGGTTGCGGATCCTGGCAATTGTGTCAACGTCACAGCTGTGGATGCAGTACGTGCCGGTATCGCGGTTTATTCGCGCCCTGTTTGCCTCCCGCCTGCCACCCGGCGTTGCCTACCTGTTTGCAGGCCCGCTGCTGGTTGTTGAGCAACTCAAACGCCAGTTGGCGATTATTCACGAAGCCCAGCGCGCGCGCGGCGTGCCGTTGGACGAGCACTGGTATCAACGGCTGCGCGCCACGCCGGCGCTGATCGTGCCACTCACGCATAATGCGCTTAACGATCTGGTGGTTCGCGGGGCGGCACTGGACATGCGGGCCTTTCGTTTGCATCGTAGACGCACAACGTTATGGGCACCGGAGGACAGCACCTTACAACGCATTGCCCGCTACACGATGGTACTCGCCATGCTGGTCGAAACAGGAGTGTGGATATGGTTACGCTAGAGCAGTTTCGCTATCTCCCGACGCACGCCACGCGCCCACCAGCCTGCTTTGACTTCCACTATGCAGAACCCGGAATGGTGGCAATTTTCGGTGATAACGGCAGCGGAAAAAGTACGCTGGCACAGCTGATGGCAGGCTGGTACCCCGATTTTCTTCCCGGAGAGATTGAAGGGAAAGGAAAGTTGCTGGGAAATCCTGTCGGACAACTGTCACTCGTCGAGCAGTCGTGTACCATCCAACTGGTGCAGCAATCGCCTTATCTGCAGCTTTCTGGCTGCACATTCAGCGTGGAGGAAGAAGTGGCATTCGGCCCGGAGAACCTCCGCCTGCAGGAGGCTGAAATTATGCGTCGAATTGACGCGGCACTCACACTGACGGAATGCCAGTCGTTGCGCCATCGCCATCCAGGAACGCTTTCCGGCGGAGAAACACAGCGGGTGGTCATTGCCAGCGCGCTAGCCATGCAACCCAGAATATTGATTCTGGATGAAGCATTCAGTCGTCTGACGGCGCAGGCCACCAGTATGTTGCTGGATCGGTTGCATCAATGGGCGCAGGAACAACAGGCGTTGATTGTGCTTTTCGAACGCGACCACCCCCCTTTTATCAGCCATTGTCAGCAGGCATGGCAACTACGTGACGGAGCGCTATCCCCACAATGCTAATGCTTAACAAGGTGACGTATCGCTGGCCGAATGCCTCTTATAACTGCCTGCACAACATCTCGCTTAATCTTAACGCCGGTGAATGGCTGGCGCTGACGGGCGATAATGGCGCGGGAAAATCCACGCTGCTGCGCATCATGGCGGGCCTTCTGCCCCCCTCATCTGGCACGATAACCTTGAGTGACAGATCGATTGCGCAACTGAAAAACCGCGAAAGAGCTAAGGTGCTCGGCGTATTGTTTCAGGAAGCCGAAAACCAAATTTTTCACAGCAAGGTCGCAGAGGAAGTCGCCTTTGGATTGCGACTGCAAAAGCGTCCCGCCGCGGAGATTGCGCAACGTACTGCAGCAGCCCTGCAGTTATGTCAGTTAGCGGACGTCGCCGACGCTCATCCGCTGGATCTGCACACCGCGCAACGACGTATGGTCGCCGTCGCCAGCCTTGAAGCCATGGCACCGGCCCTTCTCCTGCTTGATGAACCGAGCCGGGATTTTGACGCACACTGGCTGGCGATATTTGAGAACTGGCTCGCGGTATGCCGCGCACGAGGTACTAGCGTGGTCGCGATCAGCCATGACGTTGCATTTACGCAGCGTCATTTTTCTCGCGTAGTGCGCCTTGAAACGGGTCAGCTACGCCAAGAAAAAATCTGACGCACAAAAAAAAGGGCCGCCTGAGCGACCCGTTATACCGTTGTAATCGTAATTACAGCAGTTCTTTGGCTTTCGCAACCACGTTGTCTACGGTGAAGCCAAACTCTTCAAACAGCAGCTCAGCCGGAGCAGACTCACCAAAGGTGGTCATACCGATGATAGCGCCGTTCAGGCCCACGTATTTGAACCAGTAGTCCGCGATACCCGCTTCAATTGCCACGCGAGCAGAGACAGCTTTCGGCAGCACGGATTCGCGATAAGCGGCATCCTGCTTGTCGAATGCATCGGTAGACGGCATGGAGACCACGCGCGCTTTAACGCCTTCCGCCGTCAGTTTGTCCCATGCAGCCACCGCCAGTTCAACTTCAGAACCGGTAGCAATGAAGATCAGCTCAGGCTGGCCAGCGCAATCTTTCAGCACGTAACCACCGCGTGCGATGTTTGCCAGCTGCTCTTCAGTACGTTCCTGCTGTGCCAGGTTCTGACGGGAGAGGATCAGCGCGGTCGGACCGTCCTGACGCTCAACGCCGTATTTCCACGCTACCGCAGATTCAACCTGGTCACATGGACGCCATGTGCTCATGTTCGGGGTCACGCGCAGAGAAGCAACCTGCTCTACCGGCTGGTGAGTCGGGCCATCTTCGCCCAAACCGATGGAATCGTGGGTATAGACCATCACTTGACGCTGTTTCATGAGTGCCGCCATACGCACCGCATTACGGGCATATTCAACGAACATCAGGAAGGTAGAGGTGTACGGCAGGAAACCACCGTGCAGCGCGATACCGTTAGCGATAGCGGTCATACCGAATTCACGAACACCGTAATGGATGTAGTTACCGGCAGCGTCTTCGTTAATGGCTTTAGAACCAGACCAGATAGTCAGGTTAGATGGGGCGAGGTCAGCGGAACCACCGAGGAATTCTGGCAGTAAAGGACCAAACGCTTCAATAGCGTTCTGGGATGCTTTACGGCTGGCGATTTTGGACGGATTGGCCTGCAGTTTAGCAATGAACTCATTCGCTTTCGCATCGAAGTCAGATGGCATTTCACCTTTCATACGACGGGTGAATTCAGCGGCTTCCTGCGGGAAGGCTTTCGCATAAGCAGCAAATTTCTCGTTCCACGCCGCTTCTTTAACCTGACCTGCTTCTTTCGCATCCCACTGTGCGTAGATTTCAGACGGGATTTCAAACGGCGCGTATTTCCAGCCCAGCTGCTCGCGGGTCAGTGCAATTTCTGCGTCGCCCAGCGGTGCACCGTGAGAGTCGTGGGTGCCAGCTTTGTTCGGGGAACCGAAACCGATGATGGTTTTGCACATCAGCAGGGACGGTTTGTCGGTCACTGCGCGGGCTTCTTCTACTGCGCGCTTAATCGCATCAGCATCATGGCCATCAACGCCACGCACCACGTGCCAGCCGTAAGCTTCGAAACGCTTCGCGGTGTCATCAGTGAACCAGCCTTCAACGTGACCATCGATAGAAATACCGTTGTCATCGTAGAACGCAATCAGTTTGCCCAGCTTCAGCGTACCAGCCAGAGAACATACCTCGTGAGAGATACCTTCCATCATGCAGCCGTCGCCCATGAAGGCGTAGGTGAAGTGGTCAACAATGTCGTGACCTGGACGGTTAAACTGCGCCGCCAGCGTTTTTTCAGCGATAGCCATACCCACCGCGTTAGCGATGCCCTGACCCAGCGGACCGGTAGTCGTTTCCACACCCGCGGTATAACCCACTTCCGGGTGACCCGGCGTTTTGGAGTGCAGCTGACGGAAGTTCTGCAGCTCAGACATCGGCAGGTCGTAGCCGGAGAGGTGCAGCAAACTATAAATCAGCATTGAGCCGTGACCGTTTGACAACACGAAGCGGTCACGGTCAGCCCAGGACGGGTTATTTGGGTTGTGGTTCAGGAAATCACGCCACAGGACTTCGGCAATGTCAGCCATACCCATCGGGGCACCCGGATGACCGGATTTGGCTTTCTGTACTGCGTCCATGCTCAGCGCACGAATAGCATTGGCAAGCTCTTTACGTGAGGACATTTTGACTCCAGATCGGATAATGAAGGCTGTGCCCGGAACGACTTGACGACAGAGCGTTTTGGGCTACGCCGGAAAAAAGTGCCAACAATGTAACCCAAGCCGCGTGCCATGTACATGGAGCATCCTTTTACCGCTTCAGAAATCTCTGGATCCTGCACGCATGTTGCGCAATCTTCTCGCCCGCTTGTTGTTCTTTTCTTTATACTTAGGTTGAGCGTCGCATTACCTGCAAACGACGCATTTTTTAGAATAATCCTGACTTCGTGCGGAAGAGAAAAAATGAAAATTCGCGCTTTACTGCTTGCTATGAGCATGGCAACGGCATTGACCGGCTGCCAGAATATGGACTCCAACGGACTACTTTCATCTGGCGCAGGTGCTTTCCAGGCCTACAGTCTGAGCGATGCTCAGGTCATCGCGCTGAGCAACCAAGCCTGCCAGGATATGGACAGCAAAGCGACCATTGCTCCTGCCAGCAGTGAATATACCAAACGACTGAGCAAAATCGCCGCTGCGCTAGGCGATAACATCAACGGCCAGCCGGTGAATTACAAAGTCTATGTGGCGAAAGACGTTAACGCGTTTGCGATGGCAAATGGCTGCATCCGCGTGTACAGCGGCCTGATGGATATGATGACAGATAACGAAGTTGAGGCGGTTATTGGTCACGAAATGGGCCACGTTGCGCTGGGTCACGTGAAGAAAGGAATGCAAGTTGCGCTGGGAACCAACGCCGTGCGTGCCGCAGCGGCCTCTGCGGGCGGCATCGTCGGCAGCTTGTCGCAGTCTCAGCTTGGCGATCTGGGAGAAAAACTGGTGAACTCGCAGTTCTCCCAACGTCAGGAATCCGAAGCGGATGATTACTCGTATGATTTGTTGCGCAAACGCGGTATTAATCCGGCAGGCTTAGCCACCAGCTTTGAGAAACTGGCAAAACTGGAAGCCGGTCGTCAAAGCTCAATGTTTGACGACCATCCAGCCTCCGCCGAACGTGCGCAACATATTCGCGACCGCATGAGCGCAGACGGAATTAAGTAATCTTCAAACAGTGCCGGATGGCTGCGTAAACGCCTATCCGGCCTACAGATTCAACAACAATGTAGGCCGGATTAGCGTCAGCGACATCCGGCAAAATTGTCCGAAATCCGTTATTCGCCTTTCTTCGCCGCCTGGATATACAACATCTCCAGTGCCAGCGTTGCTGCTGCCAGCGCGGTGATCTCAGACTGATCGTAGGCCGGGGCCACTTCAACTACATCCATCCCGACAATATTCAGATCCTTCAGGCCACGCACCAGTTTGATCGCACGATCCGACGTCAGACCGCCGATCACTGGCGTACCCGTACCCGGAGCAAACGCCGGATCCAGGCAGTCGATATCAAAGGTCAGGTAAACCGGCATGTTACCGACAATCTGCTTCACCTGCGCAATGATGTCATCCACGCTGCGATCGTTCACCTGGCAGGCATCCAGTACGGTAAAGCCGTTGTCTTTGTCAAACTCGGTCCGAATACCGATCTGCACGGAATGGTTCGGATCGATCAGGCCTTCGTTCGGCGCGGTATAGAACATGGTGCCGTGGTCAAATTCACAGCCGTTAGCATAGGTGTCGGTGTGGGCATCAAAGTGCACCAGCGCCATTTTACCAAAGTGCTTAGCGTGCGCGCGCAGCAGCGGCAGCGTGACGAAGTGGTCACCGCCGAAGGAGAGCATGCGCTTGCCGGCAGAAAGCAGCTTTTCAGCATGCGCCTGCAATTTTTCACTCATTTCACGCGCATCGCCAAACGCATACACCAGATCGCCGCAGTCCACGACGTTCAGGCGTTCACGCATGTCAAAATTCCACGGGAAGCGGTTGTGCTCCCAGGCCAGATTGGTCGACACCTGACGGATCGCTGCCGGACCATGACGCCCACCCGCACGACCAGACGTCGCCATATCAAACGGTACGCCGGTAATAACCCAGTCGGCATCGCTGTCGTAGGGCTGGAAATTCATCGGCAGACGTAAAAAACCAAAGGCGTTAGAAACCAGGGAGTTGTCGTATTGATGACCTAAGGTGCTCATGTACTGACCTCTTATAAAATCGGTTAAAAAAATCCCCTCCGCGTCGTTAAGCCCGACGAGGAAGGGATTGATTTACGTGACTACGTGTATGGGCGAATTATCGCCGCTAATTTGTCCAGGTTCAAGCGACCCAGAACAACCTTACTCGTCTTCGAGATAGGTATAGCCGTACAGTCCAGCCTCGAACTCTTCGAGGAACTGCTGTTGCAGCGCATCGTCCAGATCGGTCTGTTTAACCTGATCGCGGAAGTGGGTCAGCAACGTTTTTGGATCCAGCTGCACGTACTGCAACATGTCCGCGACGGTATCCCCTTCATCAGACAGCTCAACTTCAACGCTACCATCCGGGAAGACAAATACGTCGACCGCTTCGGTATCGCCGAACAGGTTGTGCATGTTGCCAAGGATTTCCTGGTACGCGCCAACCATAAAGAAGCCCAGCATCGGCGGGTTCTCAGGATCGTACTCCGGCATCGGCATGGTGGTAGCAATACCATCGCCGTCAACATAATGGTCAATAGCACCGTCAGAGTCGCAGGTAATATCCAGCAGCACCGCACGGCGCTCAGGGACCTGGTTCAGTCCTTCCAGCGGCATGACCGGGAACAGCTGATCGATCCCCCACGCATCCGGCATCGACTGGAACAGTGAGAAGTTGACGTAAATCTTATCCGCCATACGCTCCTGCAGTTCGTCGATGATCGGACGGTGCGCGCGGTTGCTCGGGTCGAGCTGTTTCTGCACGTCATGGCACATGTTCAGATACAGCTGCTCTGCCCACGCGCGCTCCTGCAGGCTGAAGGTTCCGGATGAATAGCCAATGTGAACATCGTGCAAATCCATCTGACTGTCGTGCAGCCATTCACGCAGCGAACGGCGGGTGCCCGGTTCGTGCATCTCCTGCCAGGTTTCCCACATGCTTTGCAGGGCACGCGGCGCATCGTCAGCCGGAGGCGTAGCTTCGGTGTGTTCGCTACGCTCAACGCCGATGATGTTAGACACCAGCACGGTATGGTGCGCGGTTACCGCACGGCCGGACTCGGTAATTACCGTCGGATGCGGCAGGCCGTGTTCTTCACAGGCATCGCCAATCGCCCAGATAATATTGTTGGCGTATTCGTTCAGACCGTAGTTGACCGAACAGTCAGACTGCGAGCGTGTCCCTTCATAGTCCACGCCGAGGCCACCACCCACATCGAAGCACTGGATGTTTACGCCCAGTTTGTGCAGCTCAACGTAGAAACGCGCAGATTCACGTACGCCGGTGGCGATATCGCGAATGTTCGCCATCTGTGAACCGAGATGGAAGTGCAGCAATTGAATGCTGTCCAGACGACCGCGTTCGCGCAGAATTTCCACCAGTTGCAGTACCTGGTTCGCCGCCAGGCCGAACTTGGATTTTTCACCACCGGAGGACTGCCATTTACCAGAACCTTGCGAGGCCAGACGCGCACGCACGCCCAGACGCGGGACCACATTCAGCCGTTCGGCTTCATCCAGCACGATCGCGATTTCAGACATCTTCTCAATGACCAGATAGACCTTGTGGCCCATCTTCTCGCCAATCAGCGCCAGACGAATGTATTCGCGGTCTTTGTAACCATTACAGACAATCACGCTGCGGGTCATGCCTGCATGCGCCAGAACCGCCATCAGTTCGGCCTTAGAACCGGCTTCCAGTCCCAGCGGCTCACCGGAGTGAATCAGCGATTCAATCACACGACGGTGCTGATTAACCTTGATCGGATAAACGAGGAAATAATCCCCCTTGTAGCCGTAAGATTCGCGGGCGCGTTTGAATGCGGCGTTAATCGAACGCAGACGGTGTTGCAGGATCTGTGGGAAACAGAACAGCGCAGGCAGACGTTGCCCCTGCGCTTCGCGAGCTTTTACCAGCTCGGCAAGATCAACACGTGCTTCTGGGACGTCAGGGTCCGGGCACACGCTAATGTGACCGAGTTCGTTGACGTCGTAGTAGTTATTACCCCACCAGGCAATATTGTAGGTACGCAGCATCTTGCTGGCTTCCTGGGAACTCATTGCAACCTCCTGCATGGAGCGTAGTACACCCTGTCCGCCTGCTGACGAAGGCGAACCCATAGAAATGTCGTCAGACATAGCGAACCTCAAATTTTATTAACAAGTGTAAAACAGTTGACTACTATCGCAATCCGAAGAAGCGATAACAACCCATAAACAGGCAGATTTTCCAGCAGATAGTGCTGACGCTCCGACTGTGCGACCGGTTTCTTTATCATTTCATTGTAAACACGTTACCGAACGTAATACTGACAGTTCGGCGAAACCACGAGAAAACTCTTGTTTACCAAGAGCGCCCTTGTTCAGTCCTTAGTGACCGTTACCGGCTCTTGAGTCCTGAGATACGCCGAGATGGGTATACACTTCATCCTTCATGCAGCCTCGACGCAGCATGAATGATTTTATGTATATAACATCGACAGGTATGCAAAGCAGAGATGCAGATTGCGGGGGACATATGCACACCTGAACGGTGTGGCAGATTCAGCAGAATACAACGGTTCATTATCTCGTATCACCTCCACGGTCGCTCCAGACGGAACGAACCCACAAGCCAAAGCTAAAGTGTTAACCCGGCTGGAAGTGGCGACACGATGAAAACGTCGTGTGCTTTTTGTATAAGCCGCGCGCCGCGTTTTATACCGATAAGAGTACGAAAAAGCAAAAGATAAATGCGCGCATTGCCAGCACCGTCAGGAAAAATTTCCAGTTACATTTTCGGTACAATGCGACCGTAGTCAAAAAAAGCTGGAAATCGGGCGAAGAACTGTCCTAAAATAGCCGTCCAGATGTTAATCCATCTATACCGATTAACACTCAGACTGCCAGTGTCCGAAATCTGCAGACTCATGGTAGAATCTTCTACACATGGCTATTCCACTCGACAGTTTGAGCTAACCAAATTCTCCTTAGGTGAAATTAAATATGGCAAAACACCTTTTTACGTCCGAGTCCGTATCAGAAGGGCATCCTGACAAAATCGCTGACCAAATCTCTGATGCCGTGCTGGATGCAATCCTCGAACAGGATCCGAAAGCACGCGTCGCCTGCGAAACCTATGTCAAAACCGGTATGGTTTTAGTTGGCGGTGAAATCACCACCAGCGCATGGGTCGACATCGAAGAGATCACGCGTAATACGGTTCGCGAAATTGGCTATGTGCATTCCGACATGGGCTTTGACGCTAACTCTTGCGCAGTACTGAGCGCTATCGGTAAACAGTCTCCGGATATCAACCAGGGCGTTGACCGTGCCGATCCGCTGGAACAGGGCGCGGGCGATCAGGGTCTGATGTTTGGTTATGCCACCAACGAAACCGACGTGTTGATGCCGGCACCAATCACTTACGCTCACCGTCTGGTACAACGTCAGGCTGAAGTGCGTAAAAACGGCACCCTGTCGTGGCTGCGCCCGGATGCGAAAAGCCAGGTCACCTTCCAGTATGACGATGGCAAAATTGTCGGTATTGATGCGGTGGTTCTGTCTACTCAGCACTCTCAAGATGTTGACCAGAAAACACTGCAAGAAGCAGTGATGGAAGAGATCATCAAGCCGGTACTGCCGACCGAGTGGTTGAGCGCATCGACCAAATTCTTCATCAACCCAACCGGCCGTTTCGTTATCGGTGGCCCAATGGGTGACTGCGGTCTGACCGGTCGTAAGATTATCGTTGATACCTACGGCGGCATGGCGCGTCACGGTGGCGGCGCATTCTCAGGTAAAGATCCGTCTAAAGTTGACCGTTCTGCAGCCTACGCAGCCCGCTATGTCGCGAAAAATATCGTGGCTGCCGGTCTGGCTGACCGCTGTGAGATTCAGGTTTCCTACGCTATTGGCGTGGCAGAACCTACCTCTATCATGGTCGAAACCTTCGGTACCGAGAAAGTGCCAACTGAACAGCTGACCCTGCTGGTACGTGAGTTCTTCGACCTGCGTCCATACGGCCTGATCCAGATGCTGGATCTGCTGCACCCGATCTATAAAGAAACCGCAGCCTACGGCCACTTTGGTCGTGAACATTTCCCATGGGAAAAAACCGACAAAGCGCAGCAGCTGCGCGAAGCTGCCGGACTGAAGTAATTTACTGAATACCCCCGCTTACCAGGACCAGCCTTAAGGCTGGTCTTTTTTTTAGCTGTACCTTAACGTCCCTCTCCTCCCTGACTTTCAATGCAAATGAAAGCGATTACATCCAGTCATTATCATAATGAATTGATTTTACATCCCTTAATTTCTACATTTTCATTATTGTTACATTACTTTTCAGTATCGTCTTAATTCCAGGCAATCACTCATTTTTCATTTTTATGAAACTGCATGTTTTTCAAATAATTAACTTATAACATCCGTGAATGCCAGTGTAAGCGATTACACTAATGTGATATTAATCTCATTTTTTCACCCCGTACTCACCTACCCTTAACATCAACAAAAATAAGTTACCCAACCTGGAGGGCATCATGCCTGGGAATAAAAAACAGGGGCGTTCCAACAAAGCCATGACATTTTTTGTCTGCTTTCTTGCCGCCCTGGCAGGATTACTTTTTGGCCTGGATATCGGCGTGATTGCCGGTGCATTACCGTTCATCACCGACGAGTTTCAAATTACCCCGCACACTCAGGAATGGGTGGTCAGCTCCATGATGTTTGGCGCAGCTGTAGGTGCTGTCGGCAGCGGCTGGCTCTCCTTCAAGCTTGGACGTAAAAAAAGCCTGATGATCGGCGCGATCCTGTTTGTCGCCGGCTCGCTGTTCTCCGCCGCGGCGCCTAACGTAGAAGTACTGCTTCTCTCCCGTATCCTGCTGGGTCTGGCCGTGGGCGTTGCGTCTTACACTGCGCCACTGTATCTATCTGAAATTGCACCGGAAAAAATTCGTGGCAGTATGATTTCCATGTATCAGCTGATGATTACCATCGGGATCCTCGGGGCCTATCTATCCGATACCGCCTTTAGCTATAGCGGTGCATGGCGCTGGATGCTGGGCGTGATCATCATTCCTGCCCTGCTGCTGCTGGTTGGCGTGTTCTTCCTGCCGGACAGCCCGCGCTGGTTCGCCGCTAAACGTCGCTTCGTCGATGCTGAACGCGTGCTGTTACGTCTGCGTGATACCAGTGCAGAAGCGAAACGCGAGCTGGATGAAATTCGTGAAAGCCTGCAGGTAAAACAAAGCGGTTGGGCGCTGTTTAAAGAAAACAGCAACTTCCGCCGCGCGGTATTCCTTGGCGTACTGTTACAGGTGATGCAGCAGTTCACCGGGATGAACGTCATCATGTACTACGCACCAAAAATCTTTGAACTGGCGGGTTATACCAACACCACTGAGCAGATGTGGGGCACCGTTATCGTGGGTTTGACCAACGTGCTGGCGACCTTTATCGCCATTGGCCTGGTTGACCGCTGGGGCCGTAAACCGACGCTGATCCTCGGCTTTATCGTGATGGCTATCGGTATGGGCGTGCTGGGCACAATGATGCACATTGGTATCCACTCCGCTGCCGCCCAGTACTTTGCCGTACTGATGCTGCTGATGTTTATCGTTGGCTTCGCGATGAGTGCCGGTCCGCTGATTTGGGTACTGTGCTCTGAAATCCAGCCGCTGAAAGGCCGCGATTTCGGTATCACCTGCTCTACCGCAACCAACTGGATTGCCAACATGATCGTCGGCGCAACCTTCCTGACGATGCTGAACTCGCTGGGCAGCGCCAACACCTTCTGGGTCTACGGCGGCCTGAACGTCCTGTTCATCTTCCTGACCTTGTGGCTGATTCCGGAAACCAAAAACGTCTCCCTGGAACACATTGAACGTAACCTGATGAAAGGCCGTAAACTGCGCGAAATTGGCGCACACGACTAATCACTCAAGGCTTCCTCCCCGGGCGGGAGGGAGCCTTCCTCTTGCAGTCCCTTCCCTGTCGCACTATCCTCTTGCGTTATGAAAACCTCCCGACTTCCCATCGCCATCCAGCAAGCCGTTATGCGCAGCCTGCGGGAAAAACTTGCCCTCGCCAATCTCAAGCTCGAACGCAATTATCCGGAACCTAAGCTTGTGTACCAACAGCGCGGCACTGCTGCGGGTACTGCGTGGCTGCAAAGCAATGAAATTCGCCTCAACCCGGTGCTGCTGATGGAAAACGTTGAGGCGTTTATCAACGAGGTCGTACCGCATGAACTGGCACATTTGCTGGTGTGGAAGCACTTTGGCCGCGTACCGCCTCACGGAAAAGAGTGGAAATGGATGATGGAAAGCGTGCTGGGCGTTCCGGCCCGGCGTACGCATCAGTTCGAACTGCAATCCGTGCAGCGCAATACCTTTACTTACCGCTGCAAGTGCCAGGAGCATCAGTTGACCGTCCGCCGACATAACCGCATTGTGCGTGGTGAGGCCACCTACCGCTGCGTCCACTGTGGCGAACCGTTGATTCCCGGGCCGCAGGAAAACCCGGCGAAGGCCTGACATCCTCGTTCATCAATCCAAAAAAGATAATGAACTCAACGTTTCCTGCAATAAGAGCCTTTCCTCCCCCTTCAGCGTTTGCACCGGAAAGGGGAGACAAGGCGCAGACACTTTCCCCATCATTTCTGCCACCGTCGCGATCACCCTCAGGCTACCGTGCCGTTGATAAAAGGCCCACAGAGGCTGGAGCGCGCTATCCAGTTGCCGGGTTTTGACGTGATCTCCCGTCAACGCGGCATTGGCTAAAGCACGTGAATAATGCGGGAACAAGCCTGCCAGGACGGAATACCAGACATCGCCTCCGGCTAACAGCCCTGAGGCAGCCTGACCGTCGCCACTGACACCAATAGAGACGCCTGCCGGAAGACTGTTTTTTAGCCTGGCGATCCGTTCAGAGGTGAATGAAGCCAGTTTAATCGAACCAATAGCCGGTAAATTTGACAGCGCGATAAGCAGGTCATCGCTAAATTCAAACCCGGTGGTGGCGGGATTATCATAAATACATAGCGGCACCGACAGCTCGCGAGTGACTCGATCGTACAGATCAAAAACTTCATCCACGTTCAGCCGCTGGTAAGAGACCGGGGCCATCAAAACGCCACTGACACCCGCCTGCTGCGCATCATCCATAAGATGCAGAATTTCTTCGACTCGTACGCTGCCAATGCTGGTAATAACGGGGATATCAGATGCCGCCTCAAGCGCAAGCCGGGTAACGCGTAGGCGCTGTTCACGCGTCAGGTAGGCATAGCTCCCGGTAGAACCCAGCACACCGATGGAATCAACGCCGGCACCGGCAATATTCTCAATCAGAGAAAGCCATGTATTTTCATCAATCTCACCCGCCCTCAGCGGCGTAAGCGGAAACGCGCTCACCCCTTTCTTCATCTTTTTTCCCGGTCATTAATTCGATAAAAACGGCTGTTATCTGGGCAATCTGCGCAACGCCCTGGTTCGCGCTCGTGACACGCTACTGTATGAGCAGGCGCGCTAAACAAGCAAACAATAATCCGCCGATAGCGCCTTGTTACTCAAAAGTAATTTCTGGAACTTATATGATTTAGCTGATTGCATCTGCCCGACGCTTTCGTTACGTTGCGGGCTCGTTTTGACACGGAGTGTGTGATGTACCGTAATCTTTCTATGGCAGTGGCGTTATTGGCTACTGCACTCTCTGGCCCGGCATTCGCCGAAGGTATCAACAGTTTCTCCCAGGCGAAAGCCGCTGGTGTAAAAGTTAATGTCGATGCGCCCGGCGATTTCTACTGCGGCTGTAAAATTAACTGGCAGGGCAAAAAAGGGGTCGTGGATCTCGAGTCCTGCGGCTATAAAGTGCGGAAAAACGAAAACCGCGCCAGCCGTATTGAATGGGAACACGTGGTTCCGGCCTGGCAATTTGGTCATCAACGCCAGTGCTGGCAGGACGGTGGACGTAAAAATTGCGCCAAAGATCCGGTCTATCGCAAGATGGAAAGCGATATGCACAACCTGCAACCGGCAGTGGGTGAAGTAAATGGCGATCGCGCGAACTTTATGTACAGCCAGTGGAACGGCGGCGAAGGCCAGTATGGGCAGTGTGACATGAAGGTCGATTTCAAAGAAAAAGTGGCTGAGCCGCCTGCGCGCGCTCGCGGCGCCATCGCGCGCACCTATTTTTACATGCGCGACCAGTACAACCTGACGCTTTCCCGTCAGCAAACCCAGCTTTTTAACGCCTGGAATAAACAGTATCCAGTGACCGACTGGGAGTGCGAACGCGACGAACGTATTGCGAAGGTACAGGGCAACCATAACCCATACGTGCAACGCGCTTGCCAGGCGCAAAAGAGCTAACCTACACTAGCGTCAATATTTTAACCCATGCCCTGCCGTTTTGTCGGCCAGGGCCATGACGCGGATGGTTAACTATGCGCATTCCTCGCATTTATCACCCTGAACCACTCACGGCAGGCAGCCAAATTTCACTGTATGAAGATGCCGCCAACCATATCGGTCGCGTGCTGCGCATGGGAGCGGGCCAGGCTCTTCAACTATTTGACGGCAGCAACCAGGTGTTTGACGCCGAGATCACCCACGCCAGCAAGAAAAGCGTGGATGTGAAGATACTGAGCGCCGAACTCGACGATCGCGAATCTCCCTTGCATATTCATCTTGGGCAGGTGATGTCGCGCGGTGAAAAAATGGAATTTACTATCCAGAAATCGATTGAACTGGGTGTAAGCCTCATTACGCCACTTTTTTCTGAGCGCTGCGGCGTTAAACTGGACAGTGAACGCTTGAACAAGAAGCTCCAGCAGTGGCAGAAAATTGCGATTGCCGCCTGCGAGCAATGCGGTCGTAACCGGGTGCCTGAAATTCGCCCGGCAATGGATCTGGAAGCCTGGTGTGCCGAGCAGGACGAGGGGCTAAAACTGAACCTGCACCCGCGTGCCAGCGCCAGTATTAACACGCTTCCGCTGCCGGTAGAGCGCATCCGACTGCTGATTGGCCCGGAAGGCGGGCTGTCGGCAGATGAAATTGCCATGACTGCACGCTATCAGTTTACTGATATTCTGTTAGGACCTCGCGTTCTGCGTACTGAGACAACTGCGCTCACCGCCATTACCGCGCTACAGGTGCGATTTGGCGATCTGGGCTAACGGAGAAGAACAATGATCAAGCTCGGCATCGTGATGGATCCCATCGCAAGCATCAACATCAAGAAAGATTCCAGCTTTGCTATGCTGCTGGAAGCACAACGTCGTGGTTACGAACTTCACTATATGGAGATGGCCGATCTTTATCTGATTAATGGTGAAGCCCGCGCCCGCACGCGTACCCTGAGCGTAGAGCAGAACTACGACAAATGGTATGAGTTCAACAGCGAACAAGATCTACCACTGGCTGACCTGGACGTCATTCTGATGCGTAAGGATCCGCCGTTTGATACCGAGTTCATCTACGCCACCTATATTCTGGAGCGTGCAGAAGAGCAAGGGACGCTGATCGTGAACAAACCGCAGAGCCTGCGCGATTGTAACGAAAAGCTGTTCACCGCCTGGTTCGCGGACCTGACGCCAGAAACGCTGGTCACGCGTAACAAAGCGCAGCTGAAAGCCTTCTGGCAAAAACACAGCGATATCATTCTCAAGCCGCTGGACGGCATGGGCGGTGCATCGATCTTCCGCGTGAAGGAAGGCGATCCGAACCTCGGTGTAATTGCCGAAACGCTGACCGAACACGGTACCCGCTACTGCATGGCGCAGAACTACCTGCCGGCAATTAAAGACGGCGACAAACGCGTACTGGTGGTCGATGGCGAACCCGTTCCCTACTGCCTGGCACGCATTCCACAGGGCGGTGAAACCCGTGGTAATCTGGCGGCCAGTGGCCGTGGCGAACCGCGTCCGCTGACCGACAGCGACTGGGAAATTGCACGTCGTATCGGGCCAACGCTGAAAGCCAAAGGACTGATTTTTGTCGGTCTGGATATTATCGGCGATCGCCTGACGGAAATTAACGTCACCAGCCCAACCTGTATTCGCGAAATTGAGGCGGAGTTCCCGGTGTCCATTACCGGTATGCTGATGGATGCCATTGAAGCTCGCTTAGCCAAGTAAACCTGCGCCGGATGACGACGCCACGGTGTCTTATCCGGCCTACAATTGCACCCCGTTGGCCGGATAAGGCGAAGCCGATATCCGGCAATGTTATTTTCAGAGGGTGACAACTTAACGCTTTCCTCGCATACTGACCGTTGTTGCTTTTTTGAACCAGGAAACAGAACCTCTGACAATGAATTTACAGCATCACTTTCTTATTGCCATGCCTGCTCTCCAGGATCCGATTTTCCGCCGTTCCGTGGTCTACATTTGCGAACATAATGAAAATGGCGCAATGGGGATTATCGTCAATAAACCCCTGGAAAAATTACAGATTGCAGGGATTCTGGAAAAGCTGAAGATTACCCCTGAGACACGCGATCCGGCGATTCGCCTGGATAAAGCCGTGATGCTCGGAGGCCCGTTAGCAGAAGAGCGTGGGTTTATTTTGCATACCCCTCCTTCACGCTTCGCCTCGAGCATTCGTATTTCGGACAACACCATTATCACCACTTCCCGCGATGTACTGGAAACCTTAGGCACTCAGGAACAACCTTCCGAGGTGCTGGTCGCCCTGGGGTATTCATCATGGGAAAAAGGCCAACTGGAGCAAGAGTTGCTGGATAACGCCTGGCTCACCGCCCCCGCGGATCTCAATATTCTGTTTAAAACGCCGATTGCCGACCGCTGGCGCGACGCGGCCAAACTTATCGGGATCGATATCCTGACCATGCCTGGCGTGGCGGGACACGCATAATGAGCGAAACATTACTCTCCTTTGATTTTGGGACCAAAAGTATTGGCGTGGCGATTGGTCAGCGCATTACAGGTACTGCCAGACCGCTGCCTGCCATCAAAGCGCAGGACGGCACGCCAGACTGGAACGTGATTGAACGCCTGCTAAAAGAGTGGCAACCGGATGAAATCATTGTCGGTCTGCCGCTCAATATGGACGGCACCGAGCAGCCGCTTACTGCGCGCGCACGCAAGTTTGCCAACCGTATTCATGGCCGCTTTGGCGTCACGGTCACGCTGCACGACGAACGCCTGAGCACCGTCGAAGCACGTTCCGGCCTGTTTGAGCAAGGCGGGTACCGCGCGCTGAATAAAGGCAAAGTAGACTCCGCGTCTGCCGTCGTTATTCTCGAAAGCTATTTCGAACAAGGTTACTAAGGCTCATATTTACAGCCTGCCTTGCGCCTGACGCTGCTGCAGGCTCTGGGCAAATGTTTGCATACCCACCTGTTGCCCGGTTTGTATCACGCCGGGTAGCTGGTGGGTTTTCCCTTCACGGATCAGATTACTCACAGCCGACGTATTGACCAGCAGTTCAAATAACGCCACCCGCCCACCCTGCCTGTCGGCTTCCAGTTTTTGTGCGAGCACCGCCCGCAAACTACCCGCCAGTTGATTACGCACCGGGTCTTTTTCCTGTGCAGGGAACGTATCCACCAGCCGCTCCACCGCCTGCGCCGCACCGCGCGTATGCAGCGTTGCCAGCACCAGATGCCCCGTTTCCGCCGCCGTCAGCGCCAGACGAATCGTCTCGCTGTCGCGCAGTTCCCCCAGTAAAATCACGTCAGGATCTTCACGCAATGCCGCCCGCAGGCCGGCAGCAAAAGAAAGGCAGTGCACGCCAATCTCACGCTGTTGGATCAGACAACGCTGGCTGGTATAGCGGTATTCAATCGGGTCTTCCAGGGTCAGAATATGCCCGTCAACGTGCTGATTGAGAGAGTCCACCATCGCCGCCAGCGTCGTCGACTTACCGCTGCCCGTCGCCCCGGTCACCAGAATCAACCCGTTTTCGCTGTGCAGCAGTTCTGGCAACGCAGCGGGCGTCTGGAGATCATCCAGGCACGGGCAATCAAACGGCAGCAGTCTCAGCGCCAGTGACGTTCCCTGCTGATGCGTAAATGCGCTGGCCCGTAAACGCCGGGAATCCGCCAGTGCGATAGCAAAATCAACCTGACCCTTTTCCCGCCACTGTACCTGTTGTTGCTCACTGAGCCATAACATCAGCAGCTTCTCCACGTCAGGCGCGGTAAACGGGGCAATTTCTACCCTTCCACATATGCGCCAGCGCGCAGGCC
Source organism: Citrobacter sp. wls718 (assembly GCF_005280945.1). Classification (NCBI taxonomy): domain Bacteria; kingdom Pseudomonadati; phylum Pseudomonadota; class Gammaproteobacteria; order Enterobacterales; family Enterobacteriaceae; genus Citrobacter; species Citrobacter sp. wls718. The sequence continues at coordinate 18,773 of NZ_SZWV01000021.1, read as the reverse complement.
ATGCATTGCACAGGTGTAGATCCGACACGTTATGCTTTACACTAAGGGCCACTATTTCTTCCATATTCATATGAACATCCTCGGAAAATGAACGATATCGCGCATAACCTGGCACATGTCAGGGAGAAAATCTCAGCCGCCGCGACGCGTTGCGGGCGGTCTTCAGAAGACGTTACGTTGCTTGCAGTGAGCAAAACCAAACCTGCGAGCGCCATCGAAGAAGCCATTGCTGCCGGGCAGCATGCCTTTGGGGAAAACTATGTTCAGGAAGGCGTGGATAAAATCCGCTACTTCAGCGAAAACGGCGTGACTGGACTGCAGTGGCACTTTATCGGCCCGTTGCAGTCCAACAAAAGCCGTCTGGTGGCTGAACATTTTGACTGGTGCCACACGATAGACCGTTTGCGCATCGCCACCCGACTCAGCGAACAGCGCCCGGCAGACCTACCGCCGCTAAATGTGCTGATTCAAATAAACATCAGCGATGAGAACAGCAAGTCAGGTATTCCGCTGGCAGAGCTTGATGCCCTGGCCGCAGACGTCGCCGCTCTGCCGCGCATTACCCTGCGTGGACTGATGGCAATCCCGGCGCCTGAGTCAGATTATGTAAGGCAGTTTGAAGTTGCACAGCAAATGGCTGTAGCATTTGCCGGGTTGAAAACACGCTACCCGACAGTCGATACGCTCTCGTTGGGAATGTCTGATGATATGGATGCCGCCATCGCGGCGGGTAGCACGATGGTGCGCATTGGCACTGCCATTTTTGGTGCTCGTGATTACACAAAAAATTAAGGAAAACTGAGGAACACCATGAATACGTTGACCTTCCTGCTCTCAACGGTAATTGAGCTGTATACCATGGCGCTGCTATTGCGCGTGTGGATGCAGTGGTCTCGCTGCGATTTTTACAATCCGTTTTCGCAGTTCATTGTAAAAATCACTCAGCCTATTATTGGGCCGTTACGCCGAATTATTCCCCCGATGGGGCCGATTGATAGCGCATCGTTACTGGTCGCGTTAGTGCTCAGCTTTATCAAAGCTATTGTGCTGTTCAAAGTGGTCACGTTCCAACCCATTATCTGGATCGCCGCCGTACTGATCGTCCTGAAGACTATCGGGCTACTGATTTTCTGGGTACTGCTGGTGATGGCCATCATGAGTTGGGTCAGCCAGGGCCGCAGCCCTGTAGAATACGTACTGATTCAACTGGCGGATCCGCTGCTGCGTCCTATTCGTCGTATCCTACCAGGAATGGGCGGGATCGACTTCTCCCCGATGATCCTGGTGCTGCTGCTCTATGTCATCAACATGGGGATCGCAGAAGTGTTACAAGCGACAGGCAACATGCTGCTGCCGGGGCTGTGGATGGCGCTATGAGTGCCGTAACACTCTGCGATGACGGTCTGGTTTTACGGCTCTACATTCAGCCTAAAGCCAGCCGTGACAGTATTGTGGGTTTACATGGCGACGAAGTAAAAGTCGCCATTACCGCCCCACCGGTCGATGGGCAAGCCAACAGCCATCTGGTGAAGTTTCTCGGTAAACAGTTCCGTGTGGCGAAAAGCCAGGTCGTTATTGAGAAGGGTGAGCTTGGCCGCCACAAACAGGTTAAAATCATTCATCCGCAACAGATCCCGCCAGAAATTGCGGCGCTAACTGATTAGGTATCCCATGCAAAAAGTTGTCCTCGCGACCGGCAATGCCGGTAAAGTGCGTGAACTCGCCTCTCTCCTGAGCGACTTCGGGCTTGATGTCGTTGCCCAAACGGATCTGGGCGTTGATTCCGCAGAAGAAACCGGCCTGACGTTTATTGAAAACGCCATTCTGAAGGCGCGTCATGCCGCGCAAATCACCGGTCTGCCGGCCATTGCCGATGATTCCGGCCTGGCCGTTGACGCCCTCGGCGGGGCACCGGGGATTTATTCTGCTCGCTATTCTGGTGAAGATGCGACTGACAGACAAAACCTGGAAAAACTGCTGCACACCCTGCAGGATATCCCGGACGAAAAACGTCAGGCACAGTTCCATTGTGTACTGGTGTATATGCGCCACGCAGATGACCCAACCCCTGTTGTATGTCATGGACGCTGGCCGGGCGTGATCGCTCGTGAGCCTGCCGGAGACGGTGGTTTTGGCTACGACCCTATCTTCTTTGTACCGTCTGAGGGTAAAACCGCAGCCGAACTGACCCGCGAAGAAAAGAGTGCTATTTCCCACCGTGGACAGGCACTAAAACTGCTGCTGGATGCGCTGCGTAATGGTTAAGTTGCCACCGCTGAGTCTTTATATCCACATCCCGTGGTGCGTGCAGAAATGCCCCTACTGCGACTTCAACTCGCATGCGTTAAAGGGCGAAGTTCCCCATGACGATTACGTTGGGCATCTGCTGAGCGATCTGGATGCCAACGTCGCCTACGCGCAGGGACGCGAAGTAAAGACCATTTTTATTGGTGGCGGTACGCCGAGCCTGCTCTCTGGCCCGGCAATGCAAACGCTGCTGGATGGCGTGCGTGCGCGTCTGAATCTGGCGGCGGATGCCGAAATCACGATGGAAGCCAATCCCGGTACGGTGGAAGCCGATCGGTTTGTCGATTATCAACGCGCTGGAGTTAACCGCATCTCGATTGGCGTACAAAGTTTTAGCGCCGCCAAGCTTGAGCGACTGGGGCGTATTCACGGGCCAGAAGAAGCCAAACGCGCGGCGAATCTGGCTGACGGTCTGGGATTGCGCAGCTTTAACCTCGATCTGATGCACGGCCTGCCGGATCAAACGCTGGAAGAAGCGCTGGGCGATTTACAGCAGGCCATTGAGCTTAACCCCCCGCATCTCTCCTGGTATCAGCTCACTATTGAGCCCAACACGTTGTTTGGTTCGCGCCCGCCGGTGCTACCGGATGATGACGCCCTGTGGGATATTTTTGAGCAAGGCCACCGGTTGCTGACCGCCGCCGGGTATCAGCAATATGAAACCTCGGCCTATGCAAAACCGGGATATCAGTGCCAGCACAACCTGAACTACTGGCGTTTTGGCGACTATCTTGGCATTGGCTGCGGGGCTCACGGCAAGGTCACCTTCCCGGACGGACGTATCCTGCGCACCACCAAAACGCGACATCCGCGCGGTTACATGCAGGGACGTTATCTCGAAAGCGAGCGTGATGTCGCCGAGGCTGATAAGCCATTTGAGTTCTTTATGAACCGCTTCCGCTTGCTGGAGGCCGCACCGCGTGTGGAATTCACCCACTATACCGGGCTTACCGAAGAGGTGATTCGAGCACAGATTGATGAGGCTATCGCCCAGGGATATCTGACGCAGAGCGATGAGTACTGGCAGATTACCCAGCACGGTAAGCTGTTTTTAAACTCACTGCTGGAGCTGTTTCTGGCGGAGTAACGCGGAAAACCGTAATGAATGTTGGCCTGATAAGGCTTTGAGCCACCATTCGGCAAATTGCCTGATGGCGCTGCGCTTATCAGGCCTACAGGGTTAGGTCGATAAGCGCAGCCACCTTCATCGATTAGTACTGATTAAACATTTCCTGGATCTGTTTAGGATCTTTGGTCTGTGTCAGCGCCAATTGCAGCAGCACGCGAGCTTTTTGTGGGTTCAGCGAGCCAGACGCCACAAATCCGTACTTCGCATCATCGATTTCAGCATCCTGCGTGGTGGAGCCAGTAGGTACGCGGGAAGAACGCACGACCACGGTGCCTTTGTGCGCAGCGGTTGCCAGCGTATCGAAAATGGTTTTATACAGGTTACCATTACCCACACCAGCACTCACAATCCCGGCGTATCCGGCATCGACCAGCGCTTTTGCCGGCAGATCGGAGGCGTTAGCGTAGTTATAGATAATGCCCACCTTCGGCAGCTCGGTCAGCTTAGAGACATCGAATGGCGTTGCGGAAGTATGCTTGCGCGCAGGCGTACGCTGGTAATCAATTTTACCGTTATGGATATAGCCCAGCGGGCCATAGTTGACGGCTTTGAAGGTCGCGACATCCGTGGTGTTGGTCTTGGTCACATCACGGCCATCCAGGACAGTGTCGTTCATCACCACCAGCACACCGCGGTTAGCAGACGCTTTATCCGCCGCGGTCACCACGGCGTTATAGAGGTTGAACGGGCCATCGGCGCTCATACCCGTAGACGGACGCATTGCGCCGACCAACACCACTGGCTTGTTGCACTTGACGGTCAGATCGAGGAAATACGCGGTTTCTTCCATAGTATCCGTACCATGGGTCACCACGAAGCCGTCGGTTTTATCACATTCGGTGTTGATCTTCTTCGCCAGCGTTAACCAGACGTCGTCATTCATGTCCTGCGAGCCAATATTCACCACCTGCTCGCCTTTAACGACGGCAATATCTTTCAGTTGCGGCACCGCATCGACCAGATTTTCTACGCCAACTTTACCCGCCGTGTAGTTGGATTTTGTTGCGGAATCACCGCCACCAGCAATCGTCCCGCCGGTAGCCAGAATGGTGATATTGGGTAATGCGAGCGCTGCGCCGCTGAACCCCATAACCAGTGCTGCCAGTGCCGTTTTTCTGAAAAAATCCATGTTATTACTCCGGTTATTTGAATTTGCCGCATTATGTCAACCTGACAGATGAATAATGTGACCTCTTCCAATTAACCAGACTTATATATTTATAAATTTGTTATTTTTAGAGATGGATATCAAAAAACAAGGAAAATGCAAAGCAAAACGGCACAGAATGTTTCTGTGCCGTTAAAGAGAGGTAAATGCTATTTTAGACCGTTAACCAATGCCTTACGGTCATCTTCCAGCGTCACGACGCGCGCGCAAACATCTTTGCCAAACTGCTGGAAGTCTTTCTCTTGGTTCTTCCATTCATTCTGGATGGAGGTTTGCAAACCGCCGAGGCTACCGAGCACACCCTGCAGTGGGTTACCGCCACCTTTGAGCACCGCTTTGGCACCCATTTCGTTGATGCTGTCCTGCAGAATGCCGCCCATCGCCTGATTCACCAGCTGCTGCCCGTCAGCACGGACCTGATCAATCGCCTTATAATGGAAGGTCAGACCGTCAGTACGATGCTCGATGATCCGGTTCATCTGCTCTTTCAATTGGGCGTCAAGCTTGGTTAAACGACCGCGCATGTTGCTGCTTTCACCGACTTCTTTGGCGATAATTTTGTCCAGCGCGATGCGACCTTTCTCGACGCGCGCTCTGGCGCCGTCGTCAATCCACGGCAGGCTGCTACGCAACGCCGCCTGATAATCTTTCGCCTGCTCACGCTGTGCGGCGCTTAAGGTGTACTGCTTACCGTTGAAGGTAACATTCCCGGCTGGCGTGATCACCAGATCGCCGTTTTCACCCTTCACCTGCACCGTTTGCGGAGTCACAATCACATCGTCACGCGGGGTGACGCTGCACTTATAATCAGCATGTGCGGCCATCGCCGTGAACGTCAGAACTGCCGCCAGCAGCGTTTTACGCATCATATCTATCCCTCAATACAAATCGGGCCGGCATTTGCCGACCCTGTGCTACTTAGTCCCACCAAATATCGAAAAGTTCGCTGGTGCGCACATCTTCAAGTTTGTGCTCTTCCAGCCACTTACGCACGATTGCCTGATGTTCTTCAGTGCATTTGCCGATTTCCTGCAGGCAGATCAGACCTTCCCAGGCCAGATAGCCACTGCCGTCATAGGCCAGCTTGTTCGGCTCAATAACCTCATTGATAAAGTCATCAACGATTTTATCGACCTGCTCTTCAGATGTGCCTTCCGGAAAACGCCATGCAACCGAAAATCCGACTTCCTGGAATTCGTCGATATGCATTTTTTTACGCAGACGACGGCTACGGTTCTTTGCCATTATTTCACCCTCTCGAACATTAAGTCCCATACGCCGTGGCCAAGACGATGGCCACGTTGTTCAAATTTGGTTACCGGGCGCGATGGTGGGCGCGGTACATAATCGTTACTCTCAGACTGGTTTTTATACCCGTCAATGGAGGACATCACTTCAAGCATGTGCTCCGCATAAGCTTCCCAGTCGGTAGCCATGTGGAAAACACCGCCCAACTTCAGCTTACTCTTCACCAGCTCAGCAAACGGTACCTGAACGATACGGCGTTTATTATGACGTGCTTTATGCCACGGGTCAGGGAAAAAGAGCTGAACCATCGATAAAGAATTGTCAGGAATCATTTTGTGCAGCACTTCAACGGCGTCATGACACATCACGCGCAGGTTTTCGACGCCCTCTTCATGCGCCGAAGCCAGGCAGGCGCCAACGCCCGGAGAGTGAACCTCAATACCGAGGAAGTTTTGTTCCGGACGCGCTTTGGCCATCGCCACCAGCGAAGCGCCCATACCGAAACCTATTTCAAGCGTCACCGGTGCGTCACGGCCAAACAGCGCAGCAAAATCGACCGGCGCTTCGCTGAACTCAACGCCCATCACCGGCCAGTAGTTTTCCAGTGCGTGTTCCTGCCCTTTAGTCAGTCGCCCCTGGCGACGAACAAAACTACGAATCCGGCGCAGCGGGCGACCGTTTTCATCAAATTCCGGTGAAATGACGTCGTTCTTCATAAAAGTTTAGTCTGCTGTGTTTGAGTTCTGAAAACGGGCATTATCCAAAGTTAGTTGCCGGATGCAAGTAAAGGAAGAGAGTCAGCTGCGGAAAGTTCCGGTTTACACCCTTCGACCTCTGTGCTGCAATCTTGCCCCCAGCAATAATGAAACGGTAATCATGCAAGCGTCTCAATTTTCAGCTCAGGTGTTGAGCTGGTACGACAAATACGGGCGAAAAACGCTGCCCTGGCAAATTGACAAGACGCCTTACAAAGTATGGCTTTCTGAAGTCATGCTGCAACAAACTCAGGTTGCGACCGTTATTCCTTATTTTGAACGGTTTATGGCGCGCTTTCCAACGATAACCGATTTAGCCCATGCCCCGCTTGATGAAGTCCTGCATTTGTGGACCGGGCTGGGGTATTACGCGCGTGCGCGCAATCTGCATAAAGCCGCTCAGCAGGTGGCGACGCTGCATGGCGGCACCTTCCCGCAAACCTTTGATGAAGTTGCCGCCCTGCCCGGCGTTGGACGCTCTACCGCAGGCGCGATCCTTTCGCTCTCTTTGGGTCAGCATTTTCCGATTCTCGACGGCAACGTCAAACGCGTGCTGGCACGCTGTTATGCTGTCAGCGGCTGGCCGGGGAAAAAAGAGGTCGAGAAAAAACTGTGGGCGTTGAGTGAGCAGGTTACACCCGCCCACGGCGTTGAACGATTTAATCAGGCGATGATGGATTTAGGCGCGCTAGTCTGTACGCGTTCAAAACCTAAGTGCGCCCTGTGCCCATTACAAAATGGCTGTATGGCTACCGCCAATGCAAGTTGGGCACAATACCCGGGTAAAAAGCCCAAGCAGACGTTACCGGAGCGCACAGGCTATTTTTTACTGATGCAGCATAACGATGAGGTGTTACTCGCGCAGCGTCCACCTAGCGGCTTATGGGGCGGATTATACTGTTTTCCGCAGTTTGAAGATGAAGATGGACTGCATCAGTGGCTGGCGCAACGGCAAATTAACGCAGATAATCTGACCCAGCTTACTGCGTTTCGCCATACCTTTAGTCATTTCCACTTAGATATTGTGCCTATGTGGCTTCCCGTGTCCTCATTCACCGCCTGCATGGATGAAGGCAACGCGCTCTGGTATAACTTAGCGCAACCGCCGTCAGTCGGACTGGCGGCTCCCGTGGAGCGTTTGTTACAGCAATTACGCGTCGGTGCGCAGGTTTAACGTGCCGGTCGATAAAGAGGATTTTTTATGAGCAGAACGATTTTTTGTACTTTCCTGCAACGTGAAGCAGAAGGTCAGGATTTTCAGCTGTACCCAGGCGATCTGGGAAAACGCATTTATAACGAGATTTCGAAAGAAGCATGGGCACAGTGGCAGCACAAGCAAACCATGCTGATTAACGAGAAGAAACTCAACATGATGAACGTCGAGCACCGCAAGCTGTTGGAACAGGAGATGATCAACTTCCTGTTTGAAGGCAAGGACGTGCACATTGAAGGCTATACGCCAGAGTCATAAGAACCGTTGCCGGATGGCGCTGCGCTTATCCGGCCGACGATTTAATCTGGTCCTTGCAAATAACCAACACAACACGCACCCCCGGAATGATGAAAAAATTTCTCGCGCTTGCCGTTATTGCGCCGTTGCTCATCTCCTGTTCCAGTTCGACCAAAAAAGGCGATTCCTATAACGAAGCCTGGGTCAAGGATACCAACGGTTTTGATATTCTGATGGGGCAGTTTGCCCATAACATTGAGAATTTGTGGGGATTTAAAGAAGTGCTGATCGCGGGTCCGAAGGACTACGTCAAGTATACCGATCAGTATCAAACCCGCAGCCACATCAACTTTGATGACGGTACCATAACCGTGGAGACCATCGCCGGGACAGATCCTGCCGGGCATTTACGACGGGCAATAATCAAGACCTTGCTGATGGGAGACGATCCGGGTTCCATCGATCTCTATTCCGATGTCGATGATATCAAGATTTCCAAAGAGCCGTTCCTCTACGGGCAGGTCGTTGATAATACCGGTCAGCCTATTCGCTGGGAGGGGCGCGCGACAAACTTCGCCAACTACCTGCTGCAAACGCGACTGAAGAGCCGGAGTAACGGCCTGCGCATTATCTACAGCGTGACAATTAACCTGGTGCCAAACCACCTTGATAAGCGTGCGCATAAGTATATCGGCATGGTTCGTCAGGCATCGCGTAAGTATGGCGTCGACGAGGCGCTGATCCTCGCCATCATGCAAACCGAGTCCTCCTTTAACCCGTATGCGGTCAGCCATGCTGATGCACTGGGCCTGATGCAGGTCGTGCAGCACAGCGCCGGGAAGGATGTATTCCGCTCACAGGGCCGTTCCGGTACGCCAAGCCGTAGCTTCTTGTTTGACCCGGCCAACAACATTGATACCGGTACCGCCTATCTGGCGATGCTCAACAATGTCTACCTGGGCGGAATCGATAACCCAACCTCACGTCGTTACGCCGTCATTACCGCGTATAACGGTGGGGCAGGCAGCGTGCTGCGTGTGTTCTCCAGCGATAAAATTCAGGCAGCAAATATCATCAACAGCATGTCGCCGGGAGACGTTTATCAAACATTAACCACCCGACATCCGTCGGCGGAATCACGCCGCTACCTTTATAAGGTCAATTCTGCACAAAAATCCTATCGACGTCGGTAATGTTTACCCTCTTCGGCCGCGTGAAGCTGGCGGCAGAAGAGGGTAAAAGTGTTAACTCCGTCACTATTTTGCTTTGCAATTGGAAATTGTTTGCAAATATTTGTCACAGCTAACAAAAAAACACCCCTTCTCATTGATAGAATAACATCATATTGAAACGGCAAATGTGCTTTTTAAAACATCCATCCGCATTACGATGTGAGGAAATTAACATGAATCTTAAGCTGCAGCTGAAAGTCCTTTCCTTTCTGCAGTTCTGCCTGTGGGGTAGTTGGCTCACGACCCTCGGCTCTTATATGTTTGTCACCCTTAAATTCGACGGTGCCTCTATTGGCGCAGTCTATAGCTCGCTGGGGATTGCCGCCGTATTTATGCCTACGCTGTTAGGTATCGTCGCCGACAAATGGATCAGTGCCAAGTGGGTTTATGCTCTTTGCCACCTGGTGGGTGCGGGTACGCTGTTCGCTGCCGCCGAGGTCACCACGCCTGGAGCCATGTTCTTTGTGATCCTGCTTAACTCCCTGGCCTATATGCCAACGCTGGGGTTAATCAACACTATTTCTTACTATCGCCTGCAGTCTGCCGGGATGGATATTGTCACCGACTTCCCGCCAATCCGTATCTGGGGCACCATCGGGTTTATTCTGGCCATGTGGGCGGTAAGCTTCTCAGGCTTTGAACTGAGCCATATGCAGCTGTATATCGGCGCAATTCTGTCCGTGGTACTGGCACTGTTCACCCTGACGCTGCCGCATATTCCGGTTGCTAATCAGCAGAAAAATCAGAGCTGGACGTCAATGATGGGTTTGGATGCCTTCGCCCTGTTTAAAAACAAGCGTATGGCAATTTTCTTCATCTTCTCGATGATGCTGGGCGCAGAACTGCAAATTACCAACATGTTCGGTAATACCTTCCTGCACAGCTTCGATAATAACCCGCTGTTCTCTGGTAGCTTCATCGTCGAGCATGCGTCAGTCATGATGTCCATCTCGCAGATTTCAGAAACCCTGTTTATCCTGACCATCCCGTTCTTCTTAAGCCGTTACGGTATTAAGAACGTTATGCTGATCAGTATTGTGGCGTGGATGCTGCGTTTTGGTCTGTTTGCGTACGGCGACCCGACTCCGTTCGGTACCGTGCTGCTGGTTCTGTCGATGATTGTTTACGGCTGCGCCTTCGATTTCTTCAACATCTCCGGTTCGGTGTTCGTGGAAAAAGAAGTTCGTCCGGAAATTCGCGCCAGTGCACAGGGTATGTTCCTGATGATGACCAACGGCTTTGGCTGTATTCTGGGTGGTCTGGTGAGCGGTAAAGTGGTGGAACACTTCACACTGAACGGCATTACTGACTGGCAGAGTGTATGGCTGATCTTCGCGGGCTACTCACTGTTCCTGGCCTTTGCCTTCGTCGCACTGTTTAAGTACAAACACGTTCGCACTCCGGCTGGCACACAGACTATCGCACACTAATCTTCATTG
>NZ_SZWV01000021.1:0-8014 GCF_005280945.1 Citrobacter sp. wls718 | reverse complement strand
CACCTGACGGTGACCCTTTTTTTGCCGGAAATGTATCGGCCGCGCGATCCGTTTTTTATTTCAGAACATATCCATACAGACGCTTAATGCCGTCGGCGTCCGTTTCACTGTAAACCCCTTGCAGTTCAGGTGAGAAGCCCGGCAGCAGATTAACGCCCTCTTCCAGCGCCAGGAAGTAACGCTGTACCGCTCCGCCCCACACTTCACCGGGTACTACGCACAACACGCCGGGAGGATAAGGCAACGCACCTTCTGCCGCGATACGACCGGCAGCATCACTAATGCGCAACAGCTCAACATCTCCCCGGATATAAGCACTGTTGGCATCCTGCGGGTTCATGGCAACAGCGGGTAAGCTCTCCTGACGGAACATCGCTTTTTGCAGATCCTTCACATCAAAGCTCACGTACAGGTCATGCATTTCCTGACACAGTTCACGCAGCGTGTAATCCCGATAGCGCATCGGGTATTTGTTGAAGATTGTGGGCAGCACATCTGCCAGCGGCGTATCGTTCTCAATGTGCTGTTCAAACTGAGCCAGCATCGCCACCAGCTGCGCCATTTTCTCTGCGCTTTCTGCTGGCGTCAGCAGGAACAGGATTGAATTGAGGTCGCATTTTTCCGGCACAATACCATTCTCTCGCAGGTAGTGTGCGAGGATCGTCGCTGGTATACCAAAGTCAGTATACTGCCCAGTTTGCGCATCAATTCCCGGCGTGGTCAGCAGCAGTTTGCACGGATCGACAAAATACTGATCGCTCGCATAGCCGTCAAAACCATGCCATTTTGCTCCCGGCTCAAAGCTAAAGAAGCGACGCTCGCTGGCAATAACCTGCGTCGGGTATGTCTGCCAGGGCTTCCCCCCCACCATCGGGGGAATAAAGGGCTGAATCAGCTTACAGCGATCGATAATGGCTTTACGTGCCTCAATTCCTAACGCCACGCATTCCGCCCATAACCGGCGTCCGCTCTCACCTTCATGGATTTTTGCGTTAACGTCCAGCGCGGCAAATAGCGGGTAAAACGGGCTGGTGGAGGCGTGCAGCATAAAGGCATTGTTCAACCGTTTGTGCGGGCAAAAACGCGCCTGGCCGCGAATATGGTTATCTTTTTTGTGGATCTGCGAGGTTTGTGAGAACCCGGCCTGCTGTTTGTGCACCGACTGGGTGACAAAAATCCCGGGATCGTTGGGTTTGAGATCCAGTAGCAATGGCGAGCCATCCGCCATCATCGGGATAAATTGTTCGTAACCAACCCAGGCAGAGTCAAACAAAATGTAATCGCACAAACTGCCGATCTTGTCGATCACCTGTCGCGCGTTATAAATGGTCCCATCATAGGTTCCCAACTGGATAATCGCCAGACGGAACGGGCGCGGCTGGTCGGCTTTATGTGGTGCGACGTCGCGTATCTGCCCGCGCAGATACGCTTCATTAAAGCAGTGCTCATCAATGCCGCCAATAAAGCCAAACGGGTTACGCGCCGCCTCCAGATAGACTGGTGTAGCGCCGGCCTGGATCAGCGCACCATGGTGGTTTGATTTATGATTGTTACGGTCAAACAGCACCAGATCGCCACGCGTCAGCAACGCGTTGGTCACGACTTTATTGGCAGCAGAGGTGCCGTTCAGCACAAAGTATGTTTTATCTGCATTAAACACTTTTGCCGCAAACTTCTGCGCATGCTTTGCCGACCCCTCATGAATGAGCAAATCGCCCAACTTGACGTCAGCATTGCACATGTCCGCGCGAAACAAATTCTCGCCAAAGAACTCATAAAAATGCCGTCCGGCAGGATGTTTCTTAAAAAATTCACCGTGCTGATGGCCTGGGCAGGCAAAGGTACTGTTGCCCATTTCGACATACTGCGTCAGCGTGTCATAAAATGGTGGCAACAGATCGTCCTCATAACGACATGCGGCGGACTCCAGCTCCAGCCAGTCCTGTGCGTTACCGCCAATAACCGCCTCTGCACCCGCAGGTAACTCGACAGTAACCTCTGAGAAAATAAACACCGGTAAATGAAAACCTGTGCGTTTAAGCAACGCGAGGATCCCGCTGCGGCTGTCCGCAACGGTAATGACGACTGCCGCAACATCAGTAAAATCGGTACCGTCCAGTGACACCACCTGACGATGGGTAGACAGACAAGAGACCAGTTCACCACTGGCGGCAATTTTCATTGATTTCATAAGCGCAAAAACCCGTTTCGGGAAAGTCAAAGTCCCGGACAATGCCACACGGCGTTATCCCACGAAATGTTTGGTCAAACTGGTTACCAGCCCCGACCGCCAGACATCAGTAAAAGCAGATAGCCTCTGATCTTACTGTTATCCTGCAGTGAGCGTACGCCGCCGTCACCGCATGGAGGGAGAATGAGGATGTGTCGTAGAAAGGGGAGAACGTCGCGCAAAAAGGCGATGTTGAAGGTGATGTAGGGGGAATTGATTCATCCCAGGCAACCCCATTCAGACAGGAGAAAATTCGCGCAATCATGGCACCTTTCACTACCAGGCGCAAGACAAAATCCTATGCATATCCCCACAGATAAACAAGCATTTTGCCGGACAATAGCGTCATAATAATGCAATCTGAAAACATAAATATACCCCGAAAATTGCCTTCATCATCAAGACGATAACGGGTATGCAGGAGCTCATGTGGTAATCGGACCTTTTATTAATGCCAGCGCTATTTTACTTGGTGGCGTTCTCGGTACGCTGCTCAGCCAGCATTTACCCGAACGCATTCGGGTCTCAATGACCTCTATTTTCGGACTGGCTTCTCTGGGCATTGGTATCTTGCTGGTAATCAAATGCGCCAACCTGCCGGTTATGGTGCTGGCAACGCTGGTCGGCGCACTGATTGGCGAGTTGTGCCATCTGGAAAAAGGGATTAATGCGGCGGTCGCCAAAGCGCAGCAGCTTTTTTCAAAGTCAGATGCCAATGCAACGCACGAATCGTTTATTCAAAGCTTTGTCGCCATCATTGTATTGTTTTGTGCCAGCGGCACCGGGATCTTTGGGGCGATACATGAAGGCATGACCGGCGATCCAAATATTTTAATCGCGAAGTCGTTTCTCGATTTCTTCACCGCTATCATCTTCGCCTGTTCGCTGGGGATTGCGGTATCCGCCATTTGTGTGCCGATGCTGGCAATCCAGCTGACGCTCGCCGCCTGCGCCGCGCTGATCTTGCCTTTGACGACGCCTGCCATGATGGCTGACTTTAGCGCCGTAGGTGGCTTGCTGTTGCTGGCAACCGGCTTGCGTATCTGCGGAATTAAAATGTTTGCCGTCGTGAACATGCTACCTGCCCTGCTATTGGCCATGCCGCTTTCCGCCGCGTGGACGGCATTTTTTGCCTGAGAATGCGTGCAATACCAGCAATGTGGTGATAGATTGTGCAGTCTGCATTGATTTGAAGAAATTTCGTTGACGAAAAGAAGCGAATCGGTTTTAATGCGCCTCGTTGCCCGGATAGCTCAGTCGGTAGAGCAGGGGATTGAAAATCCCCGTGTCCTTGGTTCGATTCCGAGTCCGGGCACCACTATTTAGAAAAACCAGCCTACGGGCTGGTTTTTTGCTTTCTGGGGTTCCGGTAGATTTCTGGTCATCTTAGCCACAGTAACCATCACTCGGCCTCTTCCCTCCAACCCGAGCATTTCCCTTTAGCTACTCCCTGCCCTTCCGGTCACAGTGTTGTTCTCTATTCGGCTTCAAACTGCCAATAAACACTATTTCCACCTTGTATGCCTATCTGGTGGATTCATCACAGCAAGGCAGAGTCCGGTCTTTGTCCGGTCTGGGGTAGGAAAGTATCATCGCTTGATTCAGATATGTGCAAAACACTACCGCGCTTAGGGTGGTGTCCACATTTCATGTGGTAGGATCATTATCCTCATCACATACCAGCATACCGAAAATAATATTATATTGCTCCATTTTCGGATAGGATAAATTAAGAGAGCACGCAAGAATTTTTTGCATCACCACATATGCCCCCCGTGGCTGAGTATCAATAATATTGACAGAGAAGTATAATATATTCACCTTCTGTTCTTATCCTCCAGTTATCATTTTTAAGAAAACATTCAGGACTCAGATAACAGATTTTGCTGACCAGATCGTCGCGTCCTCTCGTTAAAAATAATTTATTTCCATCACCCGCTCGTTTTCTTCTTATAATATCAACGGCCTCACCAATTATTACCCAAGCCAGCATGGAAAAATTGTTACTGTAATAAGGTACAGCATTCATATCAAATTTTTATTACTATCTTCTAGAAGTACACAATATCATTGCAAGTTAACATTAAAAAACCACAAAAAACTGCATGCACATTTCAGAGATCATTCAAAAAATGCAAAAGAAATATCATTACTTATAGAATGAAATGTTTTATTGAGGATACAAATATAAAACTTAATTTTCATAAAAATTGCAAAAAGCATATAATTAAAAAACATGCCAGACTGAAACAATCAGAGTAAACAGTCAGTATTCATGAGAGACGATCATTTATGAACATCACGTTAACGATATTTTTATGTATGGCAACATTTTTATTAAACGGTTGCGTACACTCCCCCATTGATGCGAAAAAAACCAGCGTTCCCCGGACAGAGGACAGCATTAGTAAAGATGCAACAACGAAGCTCACGGATAAAGATATTTTTGGCAATGAAACCACGCTGGCGGTTTCAGAAGAGGATATTCAGGCTGCACTCGATGGGGGGAAATTCAGTGTACCGCTGAACTCTGCCGTTATTCTGGTTCAGTCCGGCAGTCGTGCGCCGGAAATGACCATGCAGCAGGAGATGGGAAAGTACTACCAAGTATCAACATTCTCCGGTATTCCAGACAGGCAGAAGCCCCTTTCCTGCAACAAAGTCAAAATGGAGGAAGGGAATGCCGTCTCCAGCGAAAATATGAACTATATGCAGGCGCTGCGTTATATTGCGGCAAAAGGGCAACAGAAAGCCGTTATTGTTTACTGGGATACACTACAAACCGGCAGGAACGACGCCGCGACAAAAGCAACCATCTGGTCGGATTACCGTGGTGAAACATTGTCCGGTTCCACATCACTGCGTTACCTGATACGTTTCGCTCTGGTGGACGTGGCAACCGGAGAATGGGCCACTTGGTCTCCGATCAATTACGAATACAGTAGCCAACAGCCGCTGGCCGAAAAAACGCCGGCGCCGATGACAGAACCACAAATCACTCAGCTCAGACAAAAAACTTATGCAGCCGTGGTTAAGGATCTGGTAAACCGCTATCAGTAACCACCCTGTGACCATTTAAATGATGTCATACCAGGTACCGCATAAAACAAAGGTGACTTTACAGACCGCCAGTGAGGATCAAATAAAAAACCAAGTTGCAGAGCCTAACTGATATTCAGTCAGTCTTCTTGCACTTCCTGATTCTTTCGGCGCTGGCGGCGCTTTATCTCCCCTTAGAGGGCGGTCACGATAAATTGCGCAGTGCTTTCGCCGGGTTCCTTTAAGGCTTCCATCTATTCAATTACCTCATGCGGCACACAAGCCTGTAATTTCTGTACCGGTCTGTCATACGGCGTCCACAGGCTGATAGCGTCCGCGTCGCCTTTCTGGCGCTGCGCTCGCCAGTCGGTATGCGCCAGGGCGTAGTCGAGGTGGGACATCAGTTGCGCCTGAATATCCTGCTTGCCGTGGAACTGTTCGCTCCAGCGCTTCGCCATAAACTGTTTCACCACTTCATTATTGCGCCCGCTTTTATCCTCCAGCATACGGATAACGCGCAGGACGGCGAGCTTCTCTTCCGATTCCGGCGGCGCATTATTCAGGTCTTTCATCAGGCCATTAAACAGGGCCGGGAGATAACGCTGTTCTAACAGATGCAGGTAGGTCTGCTCCACATAGGGACCGACGCGCGTCCCTTGATACAGCCCCATATCGGCAAGCCAGCTTCTGTCGCCCCAGTCGCCGTAGGCCAGCGTGGCGTCGCGAACGGGATTCAGCAGCGGCAGCTGGAGCTGGCCGGACTCATCGGTTCCCTGCGGCGGCGGGACATCCATAAACGACTTCGCCTGTGCCAGCACGGTCAGCCCGGCGCGATAGTTCTCGTTGTACCAGTGGTGCCAACCCCCGATGAGCAGAAGCGCTGCCACCGCGCCGCAGCCAGTAAAGATGTTCATCCGGCGGCGGGAACCAGCCAGCCACAGACGATTTTCCCCGGCAAAATTCGGCTCGGCCAGCAGCACCTCCGGAAACAGGGTGCGGGAAAAATACGGCGTGGTGTCCACCAGCGGCCAGGCGGTCAGGGAGCCGTTTTCAAGACCATACTGACGGGCTGCGGACTGGGTGAAAATATCGTCCATCTGGCCGCGTTGCAGGGAAGAGGTCAGATACACGCCGCGTAGCATAATGTCCTGATGTTCACCATCCAGCAGCGCATCCAGCAGCAGGGCGATAACCTCCCCCGCGCCCTGCATCTGGCGGGAAAAGCTGAATGCCGCGCTGCGCGCCGGTGAGGACTGCGTTAGCATCTGGTTCACCAGCGCCTGGTTCATCTGCTGGCCCCATGCCAGCCAGAAGGCGTTCAGTTCAGTACGCCAGTCATCGCTTTCATGGACATTGCGGGTGAAGGTCACGCCCAGGAAACAGGGATTCTGAGCTGGCGGTGCTGATAGCGGATACAGAGGGAGGATATCAAGATATTGATGGTTCAGGTGTACTCTCGCCTTATAGAAAGTTTGCACGTGATTTACGGATCAATATATGGAAAAAACTGTTGGGCGATGCAGTCGGAGAATTCAGTGATTTTTTACAGATGCCAGCAAAAGCGGAGGGGTGGCAACAGATAAGAGAACTAGCACTGAATAATACAAGGTATTATGAAGATGCTTTTGACTTTATACCCCAAAATTATTTAAATGATATAAAAAAGAATAATGAGTATGAAGATGACGAAAAAGGTGAACCCGCATTGCTGTGGCCTGTATATAAAAACAAAAATCTCACTATAGCAGATGCAGCTAAGAATATGCCGTTTTCTGTTGATTTCTGGCGTATGTATAAGACGGATTTTAAATTCAGAGAAGTATTATATAATAAAAAACAGAGTCTGGAAAAGATAAAGGGATATATAACCTTATTGCCTATCCACTGGACGAAAGGGGAGAATAATTTAATTGACTATCATGTGGAAATTATCGATTAAAATAATGCCTTCCCATAAACTCAAGAACATAGTATTTTAATGGAGTGCGGAGTGATGAAGACATATATTTTTTCGTTTTTCCTGTTGTTTTACTCATATACATCTTGGGCGGAAAGTACAACATGGAAAGATGAATGTATTGGATATTACCAACTGCAATTACCCGATAATTTAGAGGTCGGACTTTACCCTGCTGAAAATATTAACACTAAAGATTTGCCAATAGATGCTATCTTTGGAGAATACCACCAATATCGGAGAGGTAACATTAACAACCCTTATTCTCACTTCTATTATGGAAAGCATAGGGTTTTGGTATCGAAAAATAACGTGGTGAGCTTTAATAAATATAAAGATGATGTAGGTGAAGACCTTTCATATTTCAACCATAAATACAATACAATACAGTACTCACATGATGTTTTTTTTCTTTCATACGATGAATCCTATTCGTTATATATTTACAAAAAAAACAGATTATATCAATTTATGAAAGGTCACGATGATATTCGTCTTCGGACTGAAACAAAATATTTGAGTAGTGAATCAGGCATTCTCTCATTTCTAGAGCATTTTCAGACCAGAGAACTTTATGACATTCCTTCAGAAAAAGGATTTTGTCTGCCGTATGGTTTCATTGCTAACGATTCAGGAGCAGAGGATCGCGATATGGCGGTTACATACCGAATGAATAATCATCCGGATGTGATGATTGTCTTTCAGGATGCCAGCTATCAGTTGCCTTATAAGGTTCCGCTTAATTCTGATTTAACCCCCGTAAAGAACTATGATGCAAAGGATTACGC
>NZ_SZWV01000014.1:25223-32548 GCF_005280945.1 Citrobacter sp. wls718 | reverse complement strand
ATGGAAATATAGGGGCCAATCCAGAAACTGCCAGTCTCGACTGCATTATTATTTTTGTTATCTAAAGTAAACAAACATCCCCCTACTAATTATATAATAAAGATAGCGCTTTTAACTATTACGTTTATCATACATGATTTCTATTAAGAGAAACATAAAAATACATCGTTTTTAGAATCAAAAAAAACAACTTCTGAATGTGAATTAAATCACAAACTGTATAAATTAATCTAAAAAAATAGATGTGTATCATATGGTGGCAATTCAAGAATCACGCAACAGTCAAAAAATACAGATGACTAGAAAACTCATTGCCTTCTGCAGCGAATGGAGAACAAAGAACCAGATTTTTGGGCAAGACAAGCATACGCCGCCCTTCTAACTATTAATGATAACCTTGCTAGCATTCTCCTTCCGAACTAGAATCAGTGCAGTAAAAAGGGATCTCACATGACAAAAAAAACATCACATACTCAGATCACCAGGACTCAAATCTACCGTGCCGTCGCCAGCTCAACCGCGATCGAAACCGGTGTCTCTGTGCAAAAAATTGAGCAGCAACTCAAACAAAATCAGGCACAGGCAAAAGCCGTTGGCCTCGCCCGTTAATCTGGCAAGATGTCGCTCACCAGTTGCATCATAGGGCTGTAGTTCCCTGAGACACCCGCCTGTATTGCCTTGAAGTAAAACGCCTTGTGCTCATCCCACAGGCTGTAATCAAGTAAGCCCTTCCCTGCCAGAACCGACAGCACATCGCAAAGTAGCCGCGACAGACGCCCGTTACCTTCTCTGAATGGGTGGATCAAAATAAACTCCACATGGCATTCAGCCAGATAACTTACCAGCTCCAGGCGAGCCAGGGATTTGAGTTCACCAGACCGAGAAAGAAACTGCTTCTCGAAGCCATCAAGCAGCAGCGGAATCCTGTCGGCAGCCGCAAACTGAAAGCCATCCTTAGTTAGATTGGCATTACGCAGCCTCCCCGCCCAGTCGTACACATTCCCCAGCCATTTGCGATGCCACCTGCTGATGTGCTCAAAAGCCAGCGCCTCAGGCGGCTGGCCCTCAATAAATAGCTGCTCATACAGCATCAGCAGCAAGCCAGACTCCAGCGCCTCCATTTCCTGTTCATCAATAAATCCCAGCTTATTAGCCAGCACTAAGTCTCCAGAGCCCGGCTGATAGCGCTCCTCTGCAGAATTAAGCTCATATTTTGACAAGCTCTTACCTCCGCCCAAACAAGTTCACAACGTTGTTTTCCTGCTGCCGTTGATAGTTATTAACTCGGTCTTCCCAGATCTCAAGCGCTCTGCGCTTTTCAGTCAGGTAATCATAACGGTCATAGTGTTTCGAGCTGACATCATTCAGAGCGTGATTCTGAATACGGTCGCGGATCTCTTTGCTGATCCCCGCCTCCCCCATCAGAGTCTTACAGGTCCGACGTAAATCTCGCGCTGTGAAAACTTTAAACTCAGGATTAAAAGCTCGGAAATACATGATGGAACGCGCCAAGCTATCAGTACGTACCGGTCGATCTCCATTGGTCGAGAGTGGGAAGATATAGGGACTGTTGCTTTCCTTAGTCAGTTCTTTCACTGAGGCTAATTCCTGTAGTGCCGATTCAGTCAGCGGGATCAGATGCTCACGCTTGTTTTTCGATACATCTGCTATGACCAGCAACGTCTTTTGTTGCCAATCAATAGCACTCCACTGGCTGGCAATCATTTCAAACGGACGCTGCCCACCAGCATAAACACAGAAGCGAATCAGATGCTGCATCAGCGGCCCAACGTTGGTAGCTTCGGCGAACTGTTCCATGACAACACGCAACTCTTCCAGCGTTAACCATGTATCACCCACTTTTTCCGCCGAAGACTGTTTCGGTATGGCCGAGACCGGGTTAACTTCAAGACCAAACGTGATACCTACGCTGGTATTCATCGGATCGTTATCAGCTTTCAGGCCGTAGTTAAATGCCGCCATCAGATACGAGCGAATCCGATTAGCATGCACCACCGCATCACGCTGGATAATGCCTGAGAGGATGGTTTTAATCTGCAGAGGTGTTACATCTTTCGCTTTGGTTTCTCGAGGGATAACCGTGTAGCACTCTTTTTCAAGACGCTTCAGAACATCAGCCCAGGTCCGCTTATTGTCGAGCTTCATCTTGTGAACGTAGCCATGCACCAGCTCTTCAAACGATCCTTGAGAGCGATGGATCTGCCTAATGTGCTCTTCGGCCAGGCGTTGTTGCTCAAGCTCTTGTTGGGGCTCTTTTCCTTCAACAAGCCAGGCTCCATACTTTTTCGCCAACTCATTGGCCGTCACTAGCTTCATCTCAGGCCAGATGCCCAACTGGATGAACTTCTCTTTCTTCCCTTTCTCAACGTAATAACGGAAATAAAAAACTTTGCTGCCTGAAGGCTGAACCTTAACGCCAAGTCTGCCTGTACCACGCTGTGCACTGTTGCTCCACACGTAGTACGACGTACTTTTTGTCTTTAATCCACGTATAGCAGTCTCGGTAAGATTAGCGGCCATGTGGTTACCTTTCTGAGGATAAGCGTTACCTGACCCAATGCCCATTTTGGGTCAGGTAATGGGTCAGGTAAGGATAGTACAATGGGGAAATGAGAGAACCAATCAGAAACAAAAATAACTTTATAAGTGATTGATTATAGATAATTAAAAATACAAACAGAGACAATGACGAACAATTAAAAACATACCGATTTTATGACTCATAATCGCTTGGTCGCTGGTTCAAGTCCAGCAGGGGCCACCAAACAAAACAAGGAGTTAGATGAGAGATCGTCTGACTCCTTTTTCTTTGGATGCAATTTGGGTCCGCTTCCCCAACATGCAATACGACTATGCGCCCCATCCATTCTCAGGTATGTCTTCTTGAACACTACATCCTTGGTGATGCCGATGTCAGGAAAAGCCCTCTTATGCCGACATTGAATTGAAGGGAAAAATCAGAAAGGGTGGCTAACCCTCTATTTTCATTACATTATATCAAAACGTATATTTAGATATATCTATTATATTGTTTGTTTTGATTTTCTTATATGTTTATATTCTTTTAAGAAAATTAATTCAAAAGGATAATTCATTGCTTACACAATCTAATTTTTCAAAATTCAAAAACCTGAATATTTCGATTAACAACATTCTTGTTTTTGCCGCAGTCATGAATACAGGAGGGATAGTTTCTGCTTCATACTATATGAACTGTTCACCGTCTGCAGTGAGCCTTTCGTTGAAAAAATTTTGTACTTGTTTTCCAGAAAAACTATTCAGCAGAGAGGGCCGTTGTTTAATACCAACAGAAGAGGCACAATTGCTGTATAACGACATTAGCCCTGCAATAAGGAATCTCTTATATGCAATGACGTCCAGCACTGACATTTCCTCAACCGCCGTAGAGCAGATTTCATAAACGTCGTGGCAAGCACATAGTTATTCACAACGAGAACCCTAAATTGTGCATGCTGAGGTAAACTGACAATCGCTTTAATAATAAAATCACGACTACATTGCTGTCGGCAATCCGTACAGCGGGATATGGCAATATTATCTTTCTCACTTATAATCGTGACACTCTTTCATTAATTTCACGTAAACTTAATTGAAGACGGACTGATATTCTTTTCCGATAGGTAGCAGCAGTTTTATAGCTAATCCCCATTCGCCTCGCTGTTTCGTTCAGTCCTATTTTTTCTGTCTGCAGGACAAACCACTGCAATTCCCTTTATGGTAATCGAATTCCGCCGACCTGGCCGACTTTCCTGGTGATCAACGGACTCATGATCGTGCCTGATGATGCGTCAGTGGAGAAAAATATGAGTTTAGATAAGATATTAATCGCCTCCGCGCGATGAACAATGCCCATAGGTTGAAGATTTGCGACTACTGCCAGCAACAGAGGGTCACGTAAACGGGTAAAAACAATAATACTATATTGGTCTGCAGGCCACTCGTCCTTTGCAAACTTTAAGAATGCTAATCCTTCCGCCAGCGTCTCACTTTCGCTCGTTAACTCGGTAATAACGAGTACCCGCCCTGGCTCCCCATGACTGGCTGACACTTGTTTCTGCAATGCGGAAAGCGTCATTACTCTTAGACTAATTGAGCGACCTGCCAGGCTATCAATAAAGGCACATAGCCCAAGGGCACTATAATAGATAGTGTCCATAACCAATACCCGCTCGTAGGAAAAATTTAAATTTTCCATATTATGCTCTATTTTTTGTCGAATACATTTTAAAAGCACTATTTAGCATAACCAATGGTTATGTTTCATTAATTTTTATTTTCACCGATAGCTAATGCACAATCGGCAACAGCACTTTCCCCATGACAGACAGTATCAAGATTATAAAATGCAAGTTTAAGTTGATGACTTAATTCCACAGCATATTCAGTAGGATTGAGATTGCGACCTTCACGTATGAAAAGGGTGTCATTAAAGTAACTTCTGACTCTTTTCAAGTGCAGGCTAATAGATGATGCAGAACAACCAAGTACCAGTGAGGCACCATACAAACTGCCCGTGTCAACAAAAACGATAAACGTTAGTATGGACCTAAAATCCACATCCATAAGATGACGAAGCCTAGAGTCATAATTAATTAAATCCATATTAAACGCCTCAATAACTTTTTACCAAAATATACTTTTCTTTTCAAAGGTGCAATAACCATGCAAAAATAGAAACATTAGGTAAAAACAATTAATAAAAGCAAAAACAAAGACGATTATTTCATACCTTCTTAATAAGGAAGTGAAAAAAATCAGATAAATCAAAGCAGATAGAGTTAAATTCTGAAAACATTAAAAAATGAAATAGTTAAATATTACTCAATGATTTAATAAGTTTTATTATTTGAGGTGCTATCAATAATAAAATAAGAAACCGAACTCTATTAAAGCCCATGTTATTTAAGGGTTTTCTATTCTTAAAACTTACATTAGTCGTCGAAAAATGGTTGGCAAAACAAAAGAAATGTCGATTTATCAGTTAGGTTTCATAAATAAATAAATTCGAGAAAAGTCTTAACTGTCGTTTAGCAAAGTATTAAAATTTAGTTTCAATAGGGTAACCACGTACATTCCGGGCAGCGTAAAAGCCCCCCCACCGTCCAGTGTTAATCTGATAATGTTAATGCTGAAGTTAAATTAGAGGATTCAACACGTTCAATTAAGCGGAGCGGTACACAATGTGTCCATCTGCACCAACGCAAAAAAATCGGCACTGTCTGGCTGGTTGAGGGCAACTCTTTTGGACGCCACCACCTTGAAAGTGGAAACGTCCGTTAGCGTGTTATTCGATAGTCAGCTCACACGAGTTCTTTGAGCTGCTCTTGCATATAGGTCGAAAAGTACTCAGGGTTCTTGATAAGGATACGGTTACCGGAGGCGACTTTTTCAGCCCATCCAGCGACTTTTTTTGTGAACTCAGGATTCCATCCCTCTTGCTCACCGCGTGCCATCACATCTGCTGCGCTCACTGGCACACCTAAATCATGCAAATATTTTAAAATTCCCTTGGCCGTACTTTCGTCCATGGAATGGGGTACTGGCGCCGATGTGTTCATACCACCAATAAAATCCAATGCTTTCTCAATTGCTGTTGGCATGCTCTTATCCTTAAAATTAACCGCGTATTAAACACCTTTATACTATGTACCCAAGTCAGCCGGGATATCAAAGAGAACGTTGCCTTTATTTGATTTATGCCGCAGCCAAACGCTTGCTGTGGTGGTTTTCTGTACTATTTTTTCGCATCACCAGCCAAAACCAGCCCGGTTGCCACCGCATTTCGTGGCCCTTCGGTTCCCCGAATATTGCCCTGACCGGCAACAACGCCGTAATGCGCCAGCGCGTCGGTGATCATCTGCGGGATTTCAAAATCCAGCGATGAACCGCCCACCAGCACCACAAAAGAGATGTTGCGAATTGAGCCGCCGGGTGAGACCTGCCGCAATGCGCGCAGGCAGTTCGTCACAAAGACCTTCTCCTTGGCCTGACGACGTACCAGCCGAATTTTCTCCAGCGACGTCTGGTTCTCAATGGGGATGGCTTTGCCCGCTTTCAGATACACTACTTTGGCAAACACCGACGGGCTGAGCGGTTCACGAAAGAACTCCACCGCGCCGTTCTCGTGGCGAATACTGAACAGACTCTCCACTTTCGCCAGCGGATATTTTTTTATCTCCTCTGCCAGAAAAGGATCGCTCAAGCCGAGCTCCGTTTTGATAAGCAAGCTGACCATGTTCCCTGCTCCCGCCAGATGTATCGCCTTAACGGTGCCATCGTTATGGATAATCGCGGCATCGGTGGATCCGGCACCTAAGTCGAGGATCGCCAACGGCGCGGCGCATCCTGGCGTCGTCAATGCCCCGGCCACCGCCATATTGGCCTCCACGCCCCCCACTTCAACCGGCGTATTCAGCCGCACACTCAGCTCACGGGCGATCGTCTGCATCTGTAGCCGATCGGATTTCACCATCGCCGCAATGCCAACCGCGTTTTCCATTGAATATTCCCCGGCAACACCGCCCTGGACTTTACGGGGAATAAACGTATCGACCGCCAGCAGATCCTGAATATGCACTGAATTCATATCGTGCCCGCTCAGCGAGGCCATCACCTTACGCACGCGCTCCAGCATGCCACCCGCGTGAGTACCGGCCTCACCGCGAATGTCGCAGACCGGCGCACAGGCGTTCATTGCCTGCATAATTGTCTGAGCGCCTTGGGCCACATCGGCTTCTCCGCCGCGCTTTTCACCACTGATAAAGATCTTGCCCGCCGGGATCACCCGTGATTGCACATCGCCCTGCGGGGTTTTCAGCACCACAGCGGATCGGTTGCCGATCAGTGCCCTGGCGATCGGGACGATCGTTTTTGTTTCCTCCGGCGTCAGGGCAAAGAAAGTGGCGATGCCATAAGGATTCGACAGTACCCGAACCACCTGTCCTGCTGCCGCCACTTCTACCGCCGCCAGCACACTTTCCGGGACTTTCTCCAGCAGCGTGACTTCATCAATCACCGGCAGCGTTCGTCGCAGACGATTATTGACCAGTACGCCATCGTCCTTTTTCAGGATCGCCGCCACCACGTCGACGCCGCGATCCAGCGCCGCATTGATAAGCCACACCGCCTCGAGAAAATCCATCTCTGCGCCCACCAGCGGGATCCAGCCCTGCGCAAACCGATCGAGGCTCAACGATGCCAGTTTCTCCACGGCGATCGTGGTACCCATCCCTACGCCAACACCGCCTGGCGTTTGCGGGTTATGACCAATCATTGTCGATTCA
>NZ_SZWV01000014.1:21850-25213 GCF_005280945.1 Citrobacter sp. wls718 | reverse complement strand
TCGCCACATCACCAATGACCGGCGCGGCCTCGTTGATGCAGATTTTCGTCACATCCTGAAGCGACGACGACGTTTTTTCCAGCGCCTGCTGCAGGGAGGCCACTACCCCGGCAATGTTATCCCGCGTGCCTTTCATGCCCGTGGTCGCGACGATCCCGCTGGCAACAAACCGGCCATCCTGCGCCAGCGCCACTTCCGTGGTGGCGTTGCCGATATCAATCCCTGCAATTAACGGCATACCGCCTCCGTCACTGACTGCCTTTACGCAGCTTGTTTCTCTGCTGGTACACGTCTGCCGACTCGCGGACAAACCCGGCATTCACCGTGGCATGCCAGGTGTGCTCCAGTTCATCGGCAATGGCCTGTAACTCCGTAAATGAAGAACGAAATGGGCGCAGCGCATTGTAGATTTCCAGAATGCGAGCATCCGGGATGGCAATCAGTTCCGCCGCACGGCGGAAATTACGCGCCACGGCGTGACGCTGCATCTGCTCGGCGATCTGCGCCTGATACTCCAGCGTTTGCTGAGAAATACGCACATCCTGTGGCCCCACACGCCCTGCCAGTACATTCTCAAGAGTAATATCAGTTAACGGCTTTCCGGTGGGCGTGAGGATTTTCTCCGGGCAGCGAGTCGCTAACGGATAATCCTGCGCGGTCATGATGTTTTCGTTCATCGTCATTCCCTTACTAAGGCAATATGCAGCGTGACAGGCGCGGCATCCTGCACCACGTGTTTGGTTTCTTTAATGTGGAACAGCGCAGCCTTGGCCATAAATTTTGGTCGCACCATCTGGTCATTAACGACCGGTACCGGCGAGGGCGACTCTTTGCGTGCGTAACGCGCGGCGTTCTTACCAATCTGGCGATAGGTTTCCAGCGTCAGCAGCGGGGCCTGAGAAAAAAGCTCCAGGTTGCTCAGCGGCAGCAAATCACGCTGATGAATCACCGTGGTTCCTTTCGACTGAATACCAATGCCGATGCCGGAGCCGCTCAGATTTGCTGCATCCCAGGCCATAAAGGAGACATCCGAGGTGCGCAAAACTCTGACCACCCGCGCATGTAATCCCTCTTCTTCAATTCCGGCCACCAGCTCTTTCAGGATTGCCTTGTGCGGCATATCAATCAGGGTCTTATGCTGGTATTTATCAAAGGCCGGCCCAACGCCAATCACCACTTCATCCACGCGATCGTCCGCTTTTGCCGCCTCGCCTTCGCTAACCTGCAAGGTGAAAACCGGCTTACGTTCAGTTGTACATTCCACCGCATACCGCCTTATTCAATGCTGCCAGGCTGAACCACACCCGCAATATTTTTAATTTCCGCCCAGCGTTCGGCAGAGATGCGATAGCCGGTGCCGGGTCCCTGATAATCATTGATGTCATTAACGGCGCTGACCACCTCGAACTGACGATCCAGAATGGCGGATGTTTGCAGATAATCGCCGGTCACACGCTGCCTCAACATGTTGAGAATGTTGCTGGCGATATCGTCAAAACCGCTGGCACTCAGCGCGCCAACAACATCCAGCCCGGTGATATTGCGCTTCATCATTTCTTCCACCGCGGCCAAATCCTCTACCACATTACGTGCGGGCATATCTTTGCTGCCGTGAGCATAGGTGGCGGCGTCGACCTCTTCATCGCTAATCAGCGGCAGGCCCAGCTCGCGAAACACCGCCTGAATAGCGCGAGCCGCCTGATTGCGAATAGCGATAGTTTCCTCTTCCGTTACCGGACGCAGACCGCCATCAACCATCAGATCACGTTGCAGAATGTTGTAATCATCAAAGTCCTCGGCATCGAAGTTCGACCCAGCAAACATGTTGTCGTAGTTCGGTACCGCGCTGTAGCCGGAAAAGATAAAGTCGGTACCGGGCAGCATCTGCATCAATGTGCGGGCGGTACGGCGAATATCGGAGTGCGAGAAGGTCTGGTCATTCGCCGACGCCACTTCAAGGTCGAGCATCGAGGCAATCAGGTTTTCCGCCAGCACAGCACGGATCCCCGATGGTACAGCCCCGGTCATACCAATACAGCTGACCGCGCCGTTTTGCAGCCCCTGAACGCCCGCGCCCTTAGTGATAAAAATGCAGCGCGACTCCAGATACAGCATTGATTTGCTTTCTGAGTACCCCATCAGCGCCTCCGAGCCAGTGCCAGAGGTGTAGCGCATCTTCAGCCCGCGGGAAGCGTAGGCCGAGGCGAGAAAGGATTTTGACCACGGCGTGTCATCGCCGTCAGTAAACACTAACTCTGTACCGTATACCGACACCGTTTCGGCGTAGCTGGTTAAGCCGCGCATACCCAGTTCCAGTTCGGTGGCTTCTTCAACGGAACATTGGGTAAGCACGCCAGGACGGCCGCACTGCGAACCAACCAGCAGCGCCAGCGCGTTAAACGGCGCATAGCGGGCGATGCCTACGGTCGTTTCTTGCTCGGAAAAACCACGGATCCCCGCCTCGGCGGCATCGGCGGCAATTTGCACCGGGTTATCTTTCAGGTTGGTGACGTGACACTGGTTAGAGGGTGTGCGTCTGGCGCGCATTTTTTGCAGCGCCATCATCATTTCCACCACGTTCATTTTTGCCATCACCTCCACCGCTTTCGCCGGGGTGATGGCGGTGGTAATGGCAATAATCTCTTCCCGACTGACGTGGATATCCACCAGCATTCTGGCGATGTCCAGCGCGTCGAGTTGCATTGCCCGTTCGGTTTCCGCGACGTTAATCGCGTAGTCAGCAATAAAACGGTCAATCATGTCGAACTGTGCACGATCTTTACCGTCCAGTTCCACAATACGGCCATTTTCCACCTTCACCGACGACGCGGGATCGTAGGGGCTTTCCATGGCGATCAGCCCCTCTTCCGGCCATTCGCCAATCAGCCCATCCTGATTGACAGGCCGCTGGGCAAGAACTTCGAATCGTTTTGATCTTCTCATAGCGCGTTGACTCAAAAAGTAAATAATAAGGACGCCGGGCCGTATCGCTGGTGGTTTACCGTCCCAGCAATCGCCTTTATCAGCAATAGCCGAACTTTAAATGAGCAGAATAATAAAAAAATAAAATTAATTACGTTCCAATTTGGCACGCAATTAAAACGCATCGTTTCATATTGAAACGCGTATTTGGAATATCCATAGAGAATTGTGACGAGGTTAAATGATCATTATCAATAAACGCCAAAGGAAGATCACTCACTTGCTATTTTAGAATTTTTTACTGTATTGACTTAATAACGTGCTGCGCGAAAATAAAGAAAACCCAATGATAAAAAATAGCTGCGCGCGATATTTTTCGTGACCTCAGCCCTACACAATTAACAGGAGATACCGTGAATAAGAGCCAACCCATCGCCACCA